>DATISI010000064.1:0-1633 GCA_035581745.1 Clostridiaceae bacterium | reverse complement strand
GCTCATCCGGATCTTCAGGGAATCGGAAGGGAAGAAAGTCATCTCCGGCGGGACGACCGCTAGGATCATCGCAGAAGGTATCGGTAAGGAACTAAGTGTGGAGATGGAGACACTGTCCTGTGCCCTTCCCCCGACTGCCGTCCTCGAAGGTGCGGACCTGGTCACCGAAGGGGTGCTGACCTTGTCGAAGACCATGACCCTCCTCGAACAGTACACAGATCCTACGACGACAGGAGATTTTTTCACGACACTCAGGCAGAAGAACGGGGCCTCCAGGCTCGCGAGGATGATCATAGAAGACTGCACCAGGCTGAACATCTGGATGGGAAGCGCGGTGAACCCAGCGCATCAGGACCCTGACTCCTCCATCGCCTTCAATATCAAGCGGCAGGAGGTGGAAAGGCTGGTATGCATGGTCCGTTCCATGGGAAGGGAAGTGGAGCTGTTCCAGATCTAAAGGCATAACTTCGGATAACGTATCGTGATGAGGGCTGTGCACCTTCATGGACATTCAGAAACCCGGGAAAGGGCTGACATGACGGATTTTCCAGGGAAGCCAGATGGAGGATCAGGTCCTGGGAGGCTAAAGAAAAGAAAATCAGATCATCAAATCAAAAGGGCCGGACAGCGTTCAAATCGATTTTGAACGTCGTCCGGTCCTTTTGCAGGATTCATTTCAGTTGGATAGCGGTGAGATGAAGACTTCCGTCTATGTGCCTGACTAGGATTCCCTGTTCTGGTCAGGCTCCATGGCATTCGTGGAATTCGGGATGGATTCCGTAGGACCGGGAATCGCTTCAAGCTTCTTCAGTTCATTCATCATCATCATGAACCAGATGTTCAGGATGACGCCAGCGATGGCTGAGAGGATGAGGAGAACCGCTCCGTGGAAGGCAAGGGCATAGCAGATGACAGTAGAATTCATCAGATAGAAGACGATGAAGGTACCTGTCCTTGCGACCAGGCTTTTTTCCAGATCCTCCATCTGCAGGCTTCTGACATACAGGGTGGAGCCTTCCAGGATATGATAAGCGAAGAGGAGATGGAAGATGGCATAGACGACCGGCGCGAACCGGAGCATGCTGCCGGGGGATAATAATGCCGGGTTAAAGAAGGCTACGGAATCGGTGAACAGGGTATAGGCCAGGATTATTTTGGAAAGTAGACTGGCTCTCCTGAAAGAGGTGTTGGGAAACTTCTCAAGAAGTTCCGTGACGCCAATTGCCACAACAAGCCAGCCCAAAAAGGGCGGGACAAACTGGAACAATCCGAGGTTGATGTGGAATGTGGCCAGGAAGATGCCGATGATGATTTTCTTGTAACCGCTACCCATTAAAAGACACCTCGTTCTTTCAAGTATTTCAGGATTCCCGACAGTTGGAACCGATACGGACTATAGTTGATGCTGAAGAGGATCTGGGTGTGGGAATCACCTTTCTCATCCTGCCATGTGAGGAGCGGCTGGACTTCGTAGGAGGTGAAGGTGCTGTTAAGCTCTCTCGTGGGGGCGATGGCCGTCTTTACGGTGATGGTGTCGCCCTTCTTGAACATCATTCCCTCAATATCCTTTAGCGCCAAGCCGTTGATCTCCAGGGTAAGCATGGAACCGAGGTCCTGGAACAGCGTGGATTCG
>DATISI010000063.1:0-8490 GCA_035581745.1 Clostridiaceae bacterium | reverse complement strand
CGTTCCTTGCAGTCCTCAGCCTCAGGTGGAGTGTATCCTTGTCCACCGCATAGGCATAAGGGATGTCGGGGGTATGGAAAACAGCATATCTATTCATTTCTTATAACCTCCAAAGATCCGCGCAGTGCGGATGCCTGTCTTTTCCTTCTATTATAGCGCAACGCCGCAGCGCGGAAAGTCCGGAATCTCCTGATAAAAAGGGAGCGATGACGATGGCTAACCGCATGCTCCCTGATTCCTGTTATTTGAAGTTGTGGGTCGTCTTTCCTTCTGTCGACTGGCGCCTGTGGATGGTATAGGGGATGATCATCTTCTTACCCCTCACCCCGTTCATCGCCTCGATGAGCACCTTTACGGAGCCTTCACCGAGAGCCATGGGGTTGATGTCCACAGAGGTCAGCGGGGTCTCCGCGTACCGCGAAAGCACACTGTTGTTGAAGCTCGCGATGGCGATTTCTTCCGGGATCGAGATGCTCAGGAACCTGAACACCTTCACCGCTCCGAAAGCGATGAGGTCATCCGTCACAATCAGCGCATCGGGCCTCGGGACCATCTTCGAGATTTCGGTCCCATACTTGTATCCTGTCTGTTCGTCGAAGCTGCCTGTGAAGAGGAGCTCCTGCGCAAAAGGCAGGTTGCTTTCCACAAGCGCCTTGCGGTAGCCTTCGATACGCTTCTGGGTGACCGTGAGGTTCTCTTCTCCCCCGATCATCGCGATCAGTTTCCTGCCGATGGAGGAGAGGTACCTCGTGAGCTCATAGGCGGCCATATAGTTGTCGTTGTCCACATGGTTGATCGTATCATCGAATTTGAACGTCGATCCAATCAGGGCAAAAGGAAAGTCCACGTGTCTCAGGAAGTCCACGCACTCATCATCAACCTTGCTCGACATGAGGATGATGCCATCCACCTTGGATCCACGGATGAAGTTCTTCACGATTTTCAGTTCGTCATCCTTCTCGGTGTTGGTGGAGAGCAGAAGGTCGTACCCGGCCTTCGAGGCTCCTTTCACGATGCCACGCAGCGCTTCGGGGAAAAACGGGTTGAGGAACAGGTCATCCGCCCTCGTCGGCATGATGACTCCGATCGTCCCTGTCTTCTTGCTCGCCAGCGACCTTGCGATGGCATTCGGATAATAGCCGAGCTCCTCCATACACTGGAGGACCCTGACTCTTGTCGCCTCACTGATTTTCGGGTTGTTCGAGATCACCCTGGAGACTGTGGAAGGAGAAACTCCGGCAAGCTTCGCTACGTCATTAACCGTCTTATGTCCGCTTTTCTTCAAATTCTCCATCCTCCCTTCATTTTCTGATTTTATGGATATCTATTTACTATTTTCGCATATGTTCTCTAGGATGTAAACACTTTGTGAACGAAATGGATCAGTTGATCCGCTCTCCGGTCTCCGCATTGAAGAAATGGAGCGCCGTGTCGTCGAAACCGAAGACATGCTTCTCATCCTCCTTGTAATCCAGATGGCCTGGGACGGAGATCGTGATGTCGAAGCCGTTGTCGAGCTTTGCGAAGAGGATCTTCTCCTTGCCCAGCATCTCCACGACATCGATCTCGCAGGTGAAGGTGTCTTCCTTATCCATTCCTTCTTCGACCCGCCTGAATCGCTCGGAACGGATGCCCATGGAAACGGGCTTGCCTTCATAGGCCTCCACCTTTTCCCTGTCTCCCTCACTTGGTGTCGCCTTGATGTAGCCGTCTGTCGAGATGAACCTTCCCTTCTCAATGGTTCCCGGGAAGATGTTCATGGTCGGCGAACCGATGAAACGTGCCACGAAGAGGTTGACCGGGTGGTTGTAGAACTCCTCCGGTTTTCCTGACTGCTGGATCTTCCCGTCATTCATCAGGACGATTTTCGTCGCCATGGTCATGGCTTCTGTCTGGTCATGGGTGACATAGATGGAGGTCGTTCCGAGGGATTTGTGCAGCCTCACCAGTTCGACACGCATATGTTCCCTGAGCTTGGCATCCAGGTTCGACAGCGGCTCATCCATGAGGAACACCTTGGGCTTTCGCACCATGGCTCGTCCCAGGGCAACCCTCTGACGCTGTCCGCCGGAGATATCTGATGGTTTCGACTGGAGATAGGGAGTGATCTGCAGGAGTTCCGCAGCCTCCCTGACCCTTTCATCGATGAGTTTCTTCCGTTCCTTCCTCATATTGAGGGAGAAGGCCATGTTGTCATAGACCGTCATGTGGGGATAGAGCGCATAGGACTGGAAGACCATGGCGATGTCCCTGTCCTTGCTCGGGACCTTGTTCATCCTTTTCTCATTGAACAGCAGGTCCCCTTCCGTGATGGAGTTCAGTCCTGCAATCATACGCAGGAGCGTCGTCTTTCCGCAACCGGAAGGTCCGAGGATGACGCAGAAGTCCTTCTCCTCGATTTCGAGGTTGATGTCCCTCAGCGTGAATTCTTCTCTTCCTTCATATTTCTTTCCGATATTCTTTAATGTTACCTTCATTTTTTCCTCCAATCTCCTCTTAGGATCATCACCATCCGGTGTCCGGACGATGGTTTTTTACGTTCTTCCCTAGCCTTTCACAGAACCCTTGGCAAGTCCGGAGACCAGCTGTTTCTGGAGTGCCGCGAAGAGGATGACGATAGGGATTGCGACCAGGAGTCCTCCAGCCGCGAATGCGGGCTGGTTCAGCGTCTCCCTGTTGTTCATCAGGGTGTAGAGTCCTGCCGCCAGCGTATAGGATTCGGGGCTCGTGAGGAGCACCCTTGGAAGCAGGTAGTCCATGAACGGACCGATGAAGGACCAGAGGGCGATGATGGCAAGCATCGGACGCACGATCGGCATGATGATGAGCCGGTAGACCTGCATGTTCGAGCAGCCGTCGATCTTCGCCGCATCATCCAGCTCGGTGGAGATGGAGTCGATGTAGCCTTTCAGGATGAAGGTGTTGCTTGCGATTCCACCACCCGCGTAGATCAGGATCAGCATCATCTGCCTGCTGAAATAAGGGGCGATGGACCCGATGATGGACTGCATGGTGAAGTAAGCCGTGATTCCGGCGAAAGCCGGTATGGTCTGGATCAGCATGATCGCCATCAGGGAAGGCTTCCTTCCCTTGAACCGGAACCTGGAATAGGCGAACCCGGTGAAGGAGACGATGAGGATCGTGATGATCGCAGTTGCGGTGGCGATGTAAAGGGTGTTCCACACCCAGGTCAGGTAGAGCGTCCTCGTGAACAGGTACTCGAAATGTCTTGTGGAGAACACGAAGATCTCGTTGGACCGCAGATACTGCTGCTGGGTGCCGTTGAATGCGGAGATCACCATCTGGGTCAGCGGCCAGATGATGGCGAATGACCACAGGATGAGTGCGGCGTAGCTCAGGCCCAGCATGAGCATCCCGATCCCCGTCAGGGGCTGCCGGTCGGACAGGTAGAGGTCGGATTTCTTCTTGAATATATTTCTCATTATAACCTCTCCTCCTTGAACGCTTTAGAGTTCCTGTAGCCGAAGAATGTGAAGACCATGAGTCCCATGGAGATGACGATGGTGATCGCGGCTCCGATGGCCTGATACTGGTTGTCGATGGTCAGCTTGTAGATATAGGAAATCAGGATATCCGATGTCCCGGCGAGATTTCCATAGACCGTAGGGTTGAAGGGTCCTCCACCGTTGAACAGGTAGATGATCGAGAAGTTGTTGAAGTTGAAGGTGTACTGTCCAACGAGGAGCGGAGCGGTCTGGAAAAGGACCAGCGGCAGCGTGATCTTCCTGATCTTCTGCCAGGTGCTCGCACCGTCGATCTGGGCGGCCTCGTAGAGGTCCTCCGGAATCGCCTGCAGGACGCCCGTGGAGAGAAGGAAGATGTAGGAACTTCCGAGCCATCCCTGCAGCCCGATGAGGACTGCCCGGGTCAGGGTCGCATTGTTCTTGATATCGATGGTCCTTCCCGCAAGCGCGCTCAGGATATCCGTCAGCACGGCGCTAGGTGAGAACATGATGGAGAAGAACATGATGGTGATGAAGGCGGGAACCGCCCATGGCAGCAGGAAGACCATCCTGAAGAACGGCTTCCCTTTGATCCTCTCGTTGTTCGCGAGGAGGGCGAGCCCGAATCCCAGGGAGATGGCGAGTGACGTGGCGAGGAGCGTCCAGAGGACGGTCCAGCCGAAGATGACCCAGAAGACACGTCCCGCAAGGCCCTGGCCCAGGGCGATGAGCCTGTAGTTCGCGATGCCCACCCAGGAGAATTTCGCCTGGTTCTGCGGATCCATTCCGGTGAAGGAAAGGAGGGTCGCCGTGGTCACCGGGACAAGGACAATGAAGACGATGGTGATGAGTGCCGGGAGCGAGACGAGGTATGGGAAACCTTCCTCCGTGATCGCTGTCCAGGTCTCGAACCAGTTGCGTGGCCTGATCCCTCTGATGACACCCTTCTCGACGGAAAGCACATCCTTGAAGTTGATGATGTACAGCGCGACGGCGAAGATCAGGAGGAAGATCGCGATGATTCCCTCGATGAGGAAGATGATGGACCTGTCGATACGTCTCGCGCCTTCGGCCAGGCTGATGAGTCCTGCGATACCTTCACCCTGGTAGTTTCCAAAACCAAGCGCATAAGGGATTGCGATCACATAGATGAAGAGGAGTGCCAGTACGAACAGCGCTGCTTTGATCGGCTGTTTGTTCAGGAGCTGACCGAGACCCGGTACCAGTGCCGTGGCATAGGCGATCACCGGGGTCTTCTTCTCCACTTCTATCGGGTTTCGCCTTTTCGCATCCGCGATATCGGCATTCATGACCCTTGTCTGGACTTTCTGGTAGTTCTTCAGTTCAAAGCGCTTGCTCTTGATCAGTTCGTCGTTCCCCTTCTTCGGGTCGTCGAAGGACTTGATCCTGACCGCGTTCTCATAGGTCTTCTTCAGTTCGGCAAGTCCGTTCTTCAGGGCCTTCTTCGAGATGATCCCCTGCTCCCGCTTGTCCCGGAGTCGTTTGACACCGGCGTCATAGATCGCCTTCTTCTCGTCCGTGAATGCAGCGATGGCAAGCTTCGCTTCCCGCTCCTGCTCTTCCGTGAATGTCCCTTTAGCCGCCTCAGCCGCTTTCAGTTCAGCCTCGAGGGTCTCGACATTCTTCACGGTATCGGGCACAAGCCTGAGGACGACATTACTCTCCTCATAGGCGAGCTTCGCGTCATAGGTCAGGTCCGTATAATCCTTGTAGAAGGTATTCCTTAGGGTGTTCCTGTAAAGGAGCGTATACAGGTCACGAGAGGCCTTTGACAGGTCCTCTCCAAGCGTTGCGGTATACGCCTTGACCTTTTCATCCAGTTCCTTCTTGAACCTGTCCTCCTTCTCATGGAAATCCCTGAGTTTCTGGTTGTATGGGTGTTCTTTCCTGCTTTTGACAAGTTCGGCGTGCTGCTTCTTCAAAGCCTCCCTGTCCGCACCGGAAGCTTCCTCGATCCGCTTTTCGAGCAGGGCGACTTCTTTGATATACAGGTTTTTCCGAGGATGTTCATTGCCGATATAGTCGGATACCGTGACATTGTAGTTAGCCAAAACCTAACCTCCTTTACCTTATATCGTCATGAAGCCCCCTTCGCTCTGCATGGGAGATCAGACGAAAATTGATGATGAAAATGGAATTGTGCATGGTCCTGATGTTCCTGCAGGTCCCGGTCATTTGAAACAGGTCAGGACTGCTGGCCGACGGAACACATCAGGCTGTCCTGGACCCGTTGATGTTGTCATGAAGGGAGATGACCGTGATGAACAGGATGGCATAGCCCGCCATGATGAGATAGAAGAATACGGAGTGCACATTCGCACCGATGAGCGCATACGCCGCGCCTCCTGCAAGGAGGACCGACCAGATGAAGACGAAAAGGTTGTTGATCCTCAGCTTCACGGAAGCGAAATAGGCATGTATCCCAAGGACCATGGGTGTGAGAATCCTCAGAAAATACTGGAACAGGTTGGATGCGACATAGTTGTCGAAAGAGAACTGCGACGGTGGCTGGTCGGGCTGCATGTCCCGCATGGCAGCCGCCCACAGGGTGTACATGTCCGTGTCCTTGACGAGGAAGAGGACCTCCATGGACGCTGCGAAGATGACTACAGCACAGGTGACCAGCAGGAGATAGAGTTTGCCTTTTGGAAGACTAGCCAGCTTGTCCATGCTGATTCCTTTCTATTAATAGAAAAGAAAGGCCTAAGCCTCTCTTTTCCAATATTATTTTTATCTGTCTCTGTAGATGTCTCCTACGCCTAGAAGTTGAGCATCATGGCGTCGAAGGAGGCCTTGACTTCCTTGTATGCATCTTCCACAGTCGCAGGCTTTACAGACGCCCATGAAAGTACGCTGTTCTTCCAAGTATCCCAAACCTGACCCCATTCAGTGAACAGTGGTCTTGCTGGTGCATCCTGATAGGAAGCAAGTACGTTCTCGATGATGGATTTTTCAGAGTCTGTCAGGTCTGAACCTGTGTATACGGACGCTTCTACATTCTCCATGATCTTTCCAGTAGCTTTGAAGAAGTCAATTGCGAATTCTGGGTTCATCAGTTCAGCGATGAAAGCTTCGGCAAGCGCCATCTGGTCTTCATCTTCTTCAACTCTTGAATTCACAGCAAGTCCCCATCCACCCTTCCAGTGCTTGAGTGGGTTTCCATCGATGGTTACAGTTCCGAGTGGAAGGATTTCCAGGTCAGCGCCGTTGCCAGCCTGAGTGGAGAAGGAGTTCGCATCCCATGGTCCTGAAATTCTGAGGCTTGCAGTCCCTCCAGTTGTGAACTGGGTGTCCATGTATCCCCATGCCGCTTCAGCATCCCACATTCTTGGGTCTGCAGCTTTCCAGTACTCGTAGATTGCGGTGAATGCCGCCTGTTTCTCAGGAGCAAGCGCGGACCATTCCTGTGTGAAATCGGAGGAAAGCTTTCCAGCATCATCCTTCGCAAGAAGGTCGATTTCCGCGGAGTTGATGGCAGCGATTCCGAACCAGGCGTCGAACATTGGGATGAGCATGTCATTTGGCTCAAGCTCTGTGAGTTCGATTGGCTGGGTCAGGTCGATTCCTGCTGTCTCTGCGTTCTTGGTGTTCGCATACAGGATCAGGGTCTCGATGTTCATCGGGAAGGCCAGGTAGTCTCCATCGATCATGAAGTTTCCGCCAAGTCCCTCATCATAGTTGTCGAATCCGCCTACGGTATCCGCGATGCCATTGGCATCGATGGAAGCGAGCGCCTCATTCTGCGCCAGTCCGAAGATCCTGTCCGCAGGGATGGCGAAGACGTCAGCGACGTCCGCGTTGGTGACGTCTGTATTGTCAAGGACGTCGAGGTGGTCGAAAGCAGGTGTGACCTTCATTTCTATGACGGCATCAGGATTTGCTTCCTTGAATCTTGCTGCGGCTGCATCATAGTAGCTCTTCCAGCCTTCCTCTACCTGTACAGTGATTTCTCCTGTCAGGCCTGTCTCAGGATCCGGAGTCGCGGGTGGTGTGGTTGGTGTCGTCGGCGCCTGCGTACACGCTGCTATGGACAGCGCCATCATGGATGCAACGACCAGACTTACGATTTTCTTCATTTTAAATCCTCCTAGATATTTTTTATTGTCTTCTTCGGTCATTCTACCGTTCCTCCATTCTATATAGAGGGAGCGGTAACCGTTTTCCCAGGCTTTCCATGAAACGCGTCCACAACCTGGACTTGATACCCGTAAGTCAACCAAAAGGGGGTTCTTTTACAGTTATCAAGGCATAAATCGTGCACGCGTTTGCATAAATAAGCTAATGAAAACGCTTTACTCCTTAATTATAGCTTAAGTTTTCTCGAAAATCAACACAACAAAGTCATATTCGCAATTTTTAACAATTTATTCAGTGCAAGCCTTTGCATTGATGATTATTCATTTAATCTGGTATTTCTATGATAGTTATGTATTATTGGAAAGGATATCAAGGTTTATTCGACCGGTTCGATTTCCCATATTTCCTGGGCATACTGGCTGATCGTCCTGTCCGAGCTGAACTTGCCCGCATTCGCGATGTTCATCAGCGCTTTCCTGGAATAGCCCATCCTGTCACGGAAAGCCTTATCAACCTTCTCCTGGGCTTCCCTATAGGAAGCGAAATCCTTAAGAATGAAATAGTTGTCTGGTCTGTGCCAGCTTGCGCCTTTAAGGAGCGCGTCGTGAAGTTCCTTGAACATGCCTGTTCCGCCATCATCGAAGGTACCATCCACAAGGGATTCCACCACCCGCTTCAGGCCTGTTGTCTTCTTATAGGGGATTCCGGGATTGTAAGTGTTTCCCAGCCGTTCGATGTCCTCGACCCGCAGTCCGAAGATGAAGTTGTTCTCTTCTCCCGCCTCCTCTACAATCTCGACATTCGCCCCGTCAAAGGTGCCGATGGTAGGGGCACCGTTCAGCATGAACTTCATGTTCCCTGTACCGGAAGCCTCCTTGCCCGCTGTGGAGATCTGTTCCGAGATATCCGCCGCCGGGAAGAGTTTCTC
>DATISI010000062.1:0-2371 GCA_035581745.1 Clostridiaceae bacterium | reverse complement strand
GTACCCCGATATTCCGAAGGAATGCCCTGAGGCTTTCCCCGTGCCTGTAGGAATCCAGGCTTCCTGTGACGAGGAGGATGTGTTCGTCCTTAATGGTGACGCGAGACAGGCAGCCTCCGATGAAACCGTGGGAGAATCCTTCAAGGACGACATCTCCCTCGGGAAGAAGCAGGACATTCTTCTCAAGGTCCTGAAGGACCTTTGAGATTCCGGTATCGCTGGTCACATAGGAATCCGATCCCACGTAGGCGAGGGAACATCTCGTGTAGCCCTGCCTCACATCCACCAGCTGCAGGGAAGGGCAGGCCGAAAGGACCGAGGGGTCCGTATGCCGCAGGCTGTGGATGAAGAGGTCATCGCTGATCGCTGCGTTCAGGATGATGTGTCCCGGATAAGGAGGGTCCAGCCGGTTCTGGGACAGGATGAAGGGGATGCCCAGCGCATCAAGTTCCCGGGCCTTGTCTTCAGACAGTCCCTTGTGGCAGATGAGGGTATTGCAGGCGTTCACGAACTGCAGGTCCGGATGCCCTTTCACCGCATTGTAAAGGAAATCAAGTTTTTCGGACAGGATGACCTGGAATCCCAGGGAACGGAGTTCCTCCCGCTCTGGTTCGGGGGTCCTGTAGTCCACGATGAGACGGCGCTCAGGCATTCCGGGTACCGAAGTAGGATCCTTCTTCTGGCGTGCGGATGACAATGGTCACGCAGTCATTGCAGATTCCGGAGAAATTGAAGACTTCATCCTTCAGGATCTCGACGAGCTGCTGCTTCTTCTCGCCATCCAGGGGTCTTGAAGAGGTGACCTCGATGAAGAAGAAGTCCCTGTCTTCCTGGACGGTATCCGAGCGGAACTCCGATTCATAGAGGATGACCTGGACAGCTTTCTCCTCCATGTCAAGCTTCAGGGAAGCCCTTGACCCGATGCTCGTGAGGAGCTGTTTTTTCCGGGTATGGCCTGTGCATCTGGGGAAATGGATGATGATATGTAGCATGGTCTGACCTCCATCATTGTTTTGTTCCATTATACCGTACATCCTGCACAGAATTCACCAATGTTCCCAATATTCTTACATTGGAACGGGGGAAGAGAAATAATCCGGCCTTTTTATTGACTATGCCCTATTAATTATCTATAATTAACTATATTCATATCCTAATGGCTTTGACCAGGAAAAGTAGCATAGAGGTGATGGAAAGAGAGATGGTTCCCGGCTGAAAGACCATCCATGATCCGAATGTGAAAGACCACCTGTGAGCCTCATGCGAAGATGGCGGACCCTGTTCCCCATATAAGCAATGACGTTGAACCGCGTTAAGGTATTTTAAGTGGAAGGTCAAATCTTTCAATTAGGGTGGAACCGCGATAAACTCGTCCCTTTCTGGGATAGGGTTTTTTTATTTTTTAAGGAGGCGTAAAGATGATTAAAATGAGACTGAAGGATGGAAACATCCTCGAAGTAAAAGAAGGGTCGACCGTCTACGAAGCCGCTGAACAGATTTCTGAAGGGCTTGCAAGGAATGCCATGGCTGGCGTGGTCGACGGGGCTCCCGTGGACCTGAGGTATCCGCTTGAAGCGGATGGCGACCTTGAGATCAAGACATTCGAGAGCGAGGAAGGCAAGCATGCCTTCAGGCATACCAGCTCCCATATCCTGGCCCTTGCGGTCAAGAGGCTCTTCCCGGGCGTGAAGCTCGCGATTGGACCTGCCATCGAGGATGGCTACTACTATGACTTCGACAAGGAAGGCAGCTTCTCCCAGGAGGACCTGGTGAAAATTGAAGAAGAGATGCGGAAGATCGTCAAGGAAGACCTGAAACTTGAAAGGTATACCCTGTCGAGAGAAGAAGCGCTCAAGCTTATGAATGAACTTGACGAGCCTTACAAGGTGGAACTGATCAACGACCTTCCGGAGGACGCCATCCTTTCCTTCTATAGGATGGGCGAGTTCACAGACCTCTGTGCCGGACCACACCTGATGTCGACAAAGAGCGTCAAAGCCATGAAGCTCACCCAGGTGGCAGGTGCCTACTGGAGAGGTTCGGAGAAGAACAAGATGCTTTCAAGGATCTATGGAACTTCCTTCACCAAGAAAGCGGACCTCGATGCCCATCTTGCGATGATCGAAGAAGCGAAGAAGAGGGACCACAACAAGTTAGGCCGTGAACTGAACCTGTTCACTTCCGCGGAAGAGATCGGTCAGGGACTGCCACTATTCAAGCCAAAGGGTGCGAAGATCCTCCAGATCCTGAAAAGGTTCATCGAGGACCTCGAGGAAAGCAGGTGATACGTCTACACCCAGACACCTTTCATGGCGAAATCAGACCTGTACAAGATATCCGGACACTGGGACCACTACAATGATGGCATGTT
>DATISI010000061.1:0-6042 GCA_035581745.1 Clostridiaceae bacterium | reverse complement strand
CCTTACTGTCATCTTGATAAGCATGACAGTGTATGAGCATCAAGGTTATGGTCGTGGTAAGGAATTGAAATTTGTTCTGCCTGGCAGATTTTGCACAGGATTGAAGATGTGTTCCTCTGAGTGGTATCCAGAATATGTGTGATGTATAAAATGAGTAGATATCAATACATTAATATAAGGATATGCACAAGAGAAATTGAGTGATTTATCAATTAATGATAATACTATCATAAAGTGTTTTGATTGTCAAAAGGCATGGGGTTGTAAGGCATACACCCATACAGCCCTGCATTTGGGGACTCCTGCAAAACCATGTTCCGTTTTCAGGGCATAAAAAAGACTGCCGCTGCATTCCTGCAGGACAGTCTATGGGAATCGTCTCTGAAACATGGAACGAGGATGGGGCCTATCCTGTCGTGACAGGCAATCAGTTCCTTAAGCCGGGATACATGGCTAGTGGAATCGTGAGCCACCTGGCATGGACTGGATGAACCAGGCCACCCGTCTCCATATGCTTGGTCTCACATCCATCTCAGGATCCGGACTGCAGCCTACGCTTGCCATGCGCTCCGCCTCTGTTGCCCTTCTCAGGTTCAGCCTGCCGATGGTGATGATCCTGTTGATGTACTCTTCGTCCGTAAAATCGGTATCCTTATTTTCCTGCAGAATCATCATGGTCACTTCATCGATGTACGCCTTCTCGCATTCTCCAAGAAGATAGCCATCTTCAAGAAGCCTGTTCACGCATTCGGTTGAAATCCTTGCATACCTCATTTGAGGTCCTCCCTTAGGTATAGAGAAGTCCAATATTTCAGCCCTGTCGATTCTTGGTCGTATTCCTGGTTCAGTCTGGTCAAGGATTGGATCTGAGTCCTGACTGCAAGAAATCTCAAATCTTTCTTCGGACAGGCTGTGGACTTCCACAGAACCCTCCCATAGGAGGGTCACAGAAGCTGTAACGGAGAAACTGATAGGGTATACATATGAAACCGTTCTTTAAAAACTGACGAGATACCATAAAAAGCATTTTGAATATAGTATAAATTGTTATATATATTATATCACAATAATAACGCTTTGTCAAGTCGTGGAGGGGTAATGCCGCTGAGCGAGCGCTGGGAAATGCTGATGTCATAAATGACCCCCATTACAGGTTTTTATGAGGGAACATGAATTCTGGATTCATCCCTCTCCCATGGGATTTGCGGTTCTCACGCTGACGATAGCTATCTTTATCGGGACGTCTTGAAGTACTTCATGGGAATAAAGGGGTCAGTGCGACCACAAACCCAAAAAAAGGCTGTGCCCGCAAACAGCAGCAGCCTTCATATCGTTCAATGGATTTAGGTATTGGATAAGGGAGGCCACAGGGAATAAGGTGACCTTGGACGTTCTGCTCATCACTTCAAAGCACCTTTTCGGTGTCAAGGAAGTCGTCAGAAGTTTCTATTCCCCATTTATCGATTTCCGCTTTGGCATCAGCAAGTGTCCGATACCCTTCAGGGAACCCTTTGATGATCCAGCGTGTTTTTCGGAAAACTCTCTTTCCAAGCTTTAAATGGTATCCGCGATAGCGGAGGCTCTGGATGATGAGGTCAAGTTCATGGTTCTTTTTGAGGAACGTTCTTCCCTCAGCCATGACCAGTTCAATCAGTTCTTCCTCTGTGAGATTATTGTCCACGTGGTCACTGAGTATCATCAATGTCACTTCGTCGATATAATCCCTGTCTTGCGCATGGAGATGATAGCCGATGTTCTCCAGCCTTACTGCACATTCGTTAGCGATTATTCCATATTCCAATTTCCGTCCTCCTATTATTTCATCCTTGAATTCAATCTCATGATGACTTCATCATGCATCCCAAAGTTGCATAGGTGTTATCAGGGCGTCGGATCACCAGTCACCTGCAAAAACAAGGTTTCTGTCTATCCCATCCCAATTCATATGATAAAAGCAATCGGATTAATGTACGATCATATTATCAAGGGTTGATTTCATCGCTCTTTTTAAGGAACGTTCTTCCCTCAGCGATGACCAGTTCAATGAGACCTTCCACTGAGAGGCTCTTGCCTACGTAATCACTGATGATCATCAATGTCACTTCATCGAGGTAATCCCTGCTTTGCGCATAGAGAAGATAACCGCTGTTCTTCAGTCTTATTGCGCATTCATTTGAGATTATTCCATATTCCAATTTCCGTCCTCCTAATTATTCATCTATGGATTCAATCTTATTTATGACTTCATCATGCAACACCAATCTGCATAAGTGCATCGAAAGTGTGCATGGAGGTGTGCATGGAGGGCATCAGATCGCCAGTCTCCTTCAAAACCTGGTTTCTGCTTATCCCATCCTAATTCCTATTCATAATAATAATCTGAAATCTGGATTTTATTATACAAAATGATATTAGTGTAACATGCATATATAATAATATAAAAATCAGAAATATAATCAAGAAATAAGCAATTATTATAACCATTATATCACAAAAAGACGGTTTTGTCCATTCGGAGAGGACAGGAAGCCCTGTAGAGCGCTTGGAGCCCGCATCCTCAGAGATTATGAGAAAGCTGGAAAATGCCCGAAAAGAGACGATTTTATACGATGGGGAAGGGGATTTCTGCACTTGATGGGAAAGTCTCATGGGTTCCGCATTTGAGGGACAGGAAACGTAAGGATATTTGGCAACCGGAGTGTTGCATAAATGACAAAAAGTGGAAGAAGCGGATTGTGGTATACTTTTAGATGAAGCAAGCTAAAACAAGTTAAAGCAAGATGAATCAAATCATCGCAAGAAAAAATGAAATCGGAGAAAGTAAAGCAGAATCGAAGAAAGAATGGATGAGGTAAGAAGATGAGTAAGAAACTGGTACTGGCAGAGAAACCCTCCGTGGCGAAGGACATCGCGAAGGCGCTTGGCGTTTTCGGAGGAAAGGAAGGCTATATCGAAGGGAACGAATATATCGTCACCTGGGCGCTTGGCCATCTGGTGACCCTTGCGGACCCTGAGGAGTACAAACCGGAAGATAAGGAATGGCGGATGGACTATCTGCCCATGATTCCCGACAGGATGAAGCTGACGGTCATCGGGAACAGCGCGAAGCAGTATAGGACAGTGAAGTTCCTCCTGGACAGGAAGGACGTGTCTGAGATCATCATCGCGACGGATGCCGGGCGTGAAGGTGAGCTGGTCGCGAGGTGGATCCTTCAGAAAGCAGGAGTCAGGAAGCCGATGAAGCGGCTGTGGATTTCCTCGGTGACAGAGAAAGCAATCAAGGAAGGTTTCCGGAAACTCAGGGATTCCAGGGAATACGACAACCTGTACCGCTCCGCGGAGGCGAGGAGCCACGCGGACTGGATCGTAGGCATCAATGGGACCCGGGCATTGACCGTGAAACATAATGCCCAGCTTTCACTTGGCAGGGTGCAGACACCAACCCTTGCGATCGTACAGGCCAGGGAGGAGGAGAACCGGAGCTTCAAGCCCCAGGAATTCCATACCGTGAGGCTGAAGGCGGGAAGCTTCCAGTTCAGCCATGACGGGGGAAGGATCTTCGTGAGGAGCAGAGCGGAAGAACTGGTGAAGGGCCTTGAGGGGAAAGACCTCGTGGTCACAGAGGTGACGAAGTCCGACAAGAAGCGTTATGCACCGGAGCTGTATGACCTGACGGAACTGCAGCGTGACGGGAACAGGCTGTACGGGTATAGTCCAAAGGAGACGCTGGGCATCATGCAGATGCTCTATGAGCGTCACAAGGTGCTCACCTATCCGAGGACCGATTCCAGGTACCTCACGACGGATATGGTAGGCACTCTCGCTGAACGTGTGAAGGCCTGTGGAATCGGGGAGTTCTCCCTGCATGCCCGGGAGATCCTGAAGAAGGGAATCGTCGGAAGACCATCCTTCATCAATGACAAGAAGGTCTCCGACCATCATGCGATCATTCCCACGGAGGAGAGCGTCATCCTGAACACCCTGACAGACAAGGAAAGGAAGATCTACCTCCTCGTCGTGAAGCGTTTCCTCTGCGCGCTCATGGACCCTTACGAGTACAGGGAGCTTGCCCTGAAGGGGACAGTCGGCGAAGAGCGCTTCAGCCTGAAGCTCACGGTCACCCTGAAGCAGGGATTCCGGCTCCTGTCAAAAGACCAGGAGGAAGATGTCGTGGAAGGTGTGGACCTTCCAGAAATCCATAAAGGGGACAGGCTGAAAGTCACAGACATCAGCCTGAAAAGAGGGATGACCGAAGCACCTGGACCATTCAATGAGGGGACCCTCCTGACCGCCATGGAGAATCCGGGGAAATACATGGCCTCGGACGACAAGACGCTTCAGGCCGTCCTTGCGGAGTCCAGCGGTCTCGGGACCGTCGCGACACGGGCGGATATCATCGAGAAGCTCTTCTCTTCCTTTGTCCTCGAGAAACGGGGCAAGGATATCTTCATCACCCAGAAAGGGCGGCAGCTCCTGACGCTTGCGCCAGTCGAACTGAAATCTCCTGAGCTCACCGCGAGATGGGAGCACAAGCTGGGTAAGATCAGCAGGGGCGAACTCTCCCAGGAGGTCTTCATCAGGGAGATGGAGGAGTACACGAGGAAGATGGTGAAGGAGATCAAGGAGACCAAGGAGACCTTCAGGCATGACAATGTCACAGGGTCAAGGTGTCCGGAATGCTCCAAGTTCCTTCTCGAGGTGAAAGGGAAGGGAAGCACCATGCTGGTCTGTCAGGACCGTGAATGCGGTTACCGCAAGACCCTGTCCGTCCTCTCCAATGCCCGCTGCCCGGACTGCCACAAGAAGATGGAGCTCGTCGGAGAAGGCGAGGCGAAAGCCTTCAAGTGCGTCTGCGGATACCGTGAGAAACTCACTGCCTTCAATATCCGCAGGGAGAAGGAAGGGACCTCCATGGCGAAGAAGGATGTGTCCAGGTATCTCAGCGACCTGAACAGGAAGAACGACGAGCCAGTGAACTCCGCCCTTGCGGATGCGCTGAAGGACATGTTCAAATAGTTCCTGCCACTTTTATAGTCTGGCTCCGCGGTGGAGCGGGATGATGGAATCGGAAAACGATTTCGCGGAAGATATTGGAAATCCAAAATGAAAATGATATCATTGAATCAGAATAATAAAACGGGGGTGCAAATATGGAAGGGAACAAAATGGTCCTTTCAGGAAACCAGGCCATCGCACGGGGTTTTTACGAGGCTGGAGGAAGGATTGCGTCAAGCTATCCAGGTTCTCCCACGGTCGAGGTGCTGGAGAGCATAAAGGAATACAAGGAAATCTACGCAGAATTCTCGACGAATGAGAAAGTTGCGCTTGAGGTCGCCATCGGGGGCTCCTTCTACGGCGCGAGGTCCATGGTATCGATGAAGCACGTTGGGGTGAATGTCGCGATGGATCCGCTCATGACCTTCACGCAGACACCGATGAACGGTGGATTCGTCCTGCTTACCGGGGACGACCCGGGCATGGCGAGCTCCCAGAACGAACAGGACAACAGGCTGCTTGGACGGTTCGCGAACATGGGGGTCTTCTATCCTGGAAGCAGCCAGGAAGCCAAGGATTTCATGAAGACCGCGCTGGAACTCTCCGAGAAGACGGAGACACCGATGCTCATGGACATCACCTCACGGGTTTGCCACAGCAGAGGGATCGTGGAGGTTGAGGAACGTGTGGACAAAGTCCCTGCAGGCTTCACACCGGACAATTCGAAGTATACGATGCTGCCACCATAGACCCATGCCAGGCAGTACGCCATGGTGGAAAGGCTGAAGACCCTGGAAGAATACGCCTATGACGCCCCGGTGAACCATCTTGAGGAAGTGGAAGGGTCCGACACCATCATCATCTGCTCCGGACTCGTCTACTACAACCTGAAGGAACTGGACCTTCCCGTCAGCATCTACAAGCTAGGGATGGTCTATCCGGTGAGCACGAGAAGGCTCCTGGAACTGAAGGAAAGATACCAGAGGTTCATCGTCATTGAGGAGATGATGCCTTTCATCGAGGATGAGCTCATCCGCAGAGGGATCC
>DATISI010000060.1:0-2357 GCA_035581745.1 Clostridiaceae bacterium | reverse complement strand
GCTGTCGAAGGAAAGACCGTCGTCAAGGTCATCGTCATCAAGGGAAGACTGGTCAACATCGTCGTGAAGTAGCAGCATCCTCCCCTTTCCTACGATCACCGGAATGAACGCAAATAGACAAATACACGAAGACAACATCATAGAAAAGAGGTGTCCCCTGGAATCCTGTTCCAGAGGGCACCTCTTTGTTTTCTGATGCTGTTCCTTAGCGATGTAGCTTATCGATGTAGCCTATCGATGCTGTTCCTTATCGATGCGTCCTTGATCGCAGCGTTTTTTGATATCGCTCCTTACGGATGCTGTCCGATTCAGGTGTGTTTCCTTTTGTCGATAAGTGCCTATCTCTTCCTGTCCTTCCCGTTCCTGATGTCCCTCTCATTCCCGATGTCACTTCCGGTCCTGAGCGCAATGACACCGATGAGGACGGTGAGGGAGATGATTCCAAGCCCGACCAGGGTGACTGTGTCGGCGAAGGAAAACGCCGCCCAGTTCACGATCGCCATGACGAGGAAGATGGATGAGAGGAAGAACATGAAGTTCCCCATGGTCCTGGAACGTCTCAGGATGTCCTCTTCATGTTTCAGGTCTTTCGATGGCCTCCTGTAGCCTGTGATCAGGCCCTTCACTTTCTTGTGCCTGATCAGCCAGCCAAGGATGGCGAAAATGGCTGCTGGAATAAAGAATATCATAACATAACCCCTTCTCTTCGGATTGATGGTCATTTTCGTGGCAGGTTCCAAATTGTGGCAACCTCTTATATGATGTGGGAAATCCGGTCCTGACCCAAGCATTCCCTTCCGAATCGCATGACGCATTTCCCTGATGGCCAGTCTCCTGACCTCGAATCTTTAAATTTGATGGAGAAACCATGCCGTCTTGATCCGTTCCACTGCGCTGCTGATCTCTTCCTCCTTCATGGAGGCGAAGCCAAGAAGCACTGTGGGACGTTCCATGGAGACCTCCCGGCCAACGTAGTATTTCGAGACCCCGTAGACCCGTGTCCCTGCGCGGAAGGCTGACTCGACCAGCTCAGCCTCCGACATCCCGTTGTCCACGGTGAGGAGGAGATGGAGTCCCGCGTCTGCGCCGAGGATCCGGATCCCGCCTCCGGTTTCCCGGAGACTGCGGACAAGCTCCTCACGTTTCCTGCGGTACAGGATCCTCATCCGGTTCAGGTGCCGCTCGAAATAGCCCTCTCGGATGAACAGGGAAAGGACCTTCTGGTCGACGATGGGGACGGGACAGATGATGAAGGAGAGTTCCTCCTGGTAGCGCTTCAGGAGGTGCTGCGGGAGCACCATGTAGCTCACCCTGAGGGACGGTGACAGGGATTTGGAGAAGGTTCCCATGTAGATGACCTTCTCTCCGGTATCGAGCCCCTGAAGGGCAGGAACGGGCTTCCCGCTGTACTTGAACTCGCTGTCATAGTCATCCTCGATGAGGTAACGCCCTGTCGATCCGTTCGCCCAGTTCAGGAGCTGCACGCGCCGCATGATGGGCATGATCTCACCCGTTGGGAACTGATGGGCGGGCGTGATGCAGAGGATGTCCGCGCCGCTCGTAGTCACCGCTTCCGGGTCCATCCCGCCTTCATCGACACGGATCGCCCGGAAGGATGCCTTGTTGCTCGAGAAGACCTGGCTCAGCTTCTCGTAGCCTGGGTTCTCGATCCCATAGACCTTCTCGCGTCCGAAGAGCTGGATGAGGATCTGGAACAGGTACTCTGTACCGGCACTCACAATGACCTGGTCCGGATGGCAGTTTACCCCTCTGGAATGATGGAGATAGTCCGTGATGCTGCTCCTAAGCTCCGGATAGCCCTGGGGATTTCCCGGCAGGAGGAGCTCCTCGTCATACTCGTTGAGTACAGCCTTCATGAGCTTCCGCCAGGTGGGGAAGGGGAACGTTTCGGTGTCGACACCATGGTAGGAGAAGTCGTAACGTGCCCCCTTCTTGTCCGTGTCACGCTTCCCTTCGACCTGAGCCTTCCTCGATTCCAGGCTGACCACATTGTCGATTCTAGAGGCGTAGAAGCCCTTTCGCTCTGACGCCACCGCATAACCCTCTTCGATGAGCTGTTCATAGGCGGTCTGGATGGTGTTCTGGCTGAGTCCGAGGAAGGCGGAGAGCTTCCGCTTCGAGGGGAGCCTGGTGCCCGCAGGAATCCTTCCCGAACGGATCTCCGCTTTGATGAACGTATAGAGCTGGTGGTAGACCGGACTTTTCACTGCCGGATCCGCCATGAAGGCAAGCATGTCCATGATTCTCTCCTCACAATCTGGTACCATCAAATTAACCATTTCTGAACCTTAATGGGATACCAGTTTATCCTTATAATAGAACCATCCGTTAGAAAC
>DATISI010000059.1:0-5688 GCA_035581745.1 Clostridiaceae bacterium | reverse complement strand
CGCCATAGCAGAATGATTGTCCCTGATATCCATTATAGCCCACTGACCTTTCTTATACAATTTTATGGATTTGAACTTTATGTTAAAACCTGCACAAGGAAATCTGGAAAATGCACCTTCTTGCATTCCCCACGGGCTTTTCTTTCAGGATTCTCTGTCGCACGAGCTGGAACCCCCTACCATGACTCCACTCCGGAAACCCTCCAGGATCCTGACCAGATCCCACATCCTTTTGAACACAAAAAAACCGGAGAGATGAATCTCCGGTCTGCATGTGCAATCTTTATTATGAATCCTCAGATTCCCATCTTCTGATGGATGTCATCCAGAATCCGTTCTGCGGTCTCCCGCTTGGACAGGGAGCCATATTCCTTCCTGTTCCCTGCACGATCAAAGAGGATGATGGCATTTTTGTCTTCTCCAAATACCTTCCCTCCCGAGACATCGTTTGCCGCGATGAAATCGAGGTTCTTCTTCTCGATCTTGTCCAGGGCATAACGTTCCAGGTCATCAGATTCCGCCGCGAATCCTACGAGGATCTGCTTTGTCTTCTTTTCTCCCAGCTCCTTCAGGATGTCATTGTCCTTCACCAGTTCAAGGGTCAGGCTTCCATCCTGCTTCTTGATCTTGTTCTCGGAATAGTGCTTCACCTTGAAGTCTGAAACCGCGGCCGCCTTCACGACATAGTCCATGTCTTCATAGACGCTGAGCACAGCGTTCCTCATCTCTTCGTTGGTCTTCGCTTCGATGAGCCTGACGCCAGAAGGCAGCGGGACCGAAACCTCACCATAGACCAGGGTCACTTCCGCTCCACTGTCCCTTGCTGCCTCGGCGATGCTGATTCCCATCTTTCAAGAAGACCTGTTGCTGATGAGCCTCACCGGATCGATGGGGGCTATGGTACCGCCTGCGGTCACAAGCATCTTCACGCCCTCGTAATCTTTCTTCGGATAGAGGAGTCTCTGGATGTCCTCCAGGATGTCCTGGACATTGGCCAGATTCCCTTCGCCGACATCACCACAGGCAAGCATTCCCGCTCCGGGTTCCGTGAAGTGGTAGCCCAGACTTTTCAGCTTCGCCATGTTCTCCTTCACCACGGGATTCCCGAACATCTTCGTGTTCATCGCAGGAGCGATGAGGACGGGTGCGGTTGTCGCCATGATGGTGGTCGAAAGAAAATCATCGGAGATCCCGTTCGCGAGTTTTCCGATGATATTCGCCGTAGCAGGAATGATGGCGAAAAGGTCCGCCTTTTTCGCCAGGGAGATGTGCGCGATCTCCCAGGCCTTGGGCTCCATGAACATGTCTGTGATGACAGGATTCTGGCTCAGGGACTGGAAAGAGAGCGGCTGGACGAACTTCTGGCTGGATTCCGTCATGACCACATCCACGTTGATATTCAGTTTGCGCAGGGAGGAGACGACTTCCAGGGCCTTGTAGGCAGCGATGCCTCCGGTGACCCCGATCACAACATTCTTCACTTTATTTCACTCCGTCTTTTATTGTCTCATAGGTGATGAGGCCGCTGTATACCTCGTTGACCGCGATGGTTAGGGGCTTCGCGCTGTCTGTCTCTGCAAGGAGCGGTGCTCCTGCCAGGATCTGTCTTGCCCTTCTTGCTGCGACCGTCACCAGTCTGTATCTATTGTCAACCTTTTCCAGCAGTTCGGTTACGGATGGCTCAATCATTGAACTCATTAATATTTTCCTCCTTCAGGGATAGGACTTCGTTGCTGATCCGTGTCACACGGCATTTCTCAGCCACGATGATGCTTCTCAGTTTCTCATAAGAATTCACCACAGTGTTATTGATTATAGCATAATTATACTTCGAAACATAATTTATTTCGTTGTAGGCCGCTTTGAACCTGGTGATCAGGGATTCTGGCGACTCGCTGCCTCTTCCCACGATCCTTTTCCGGAGTTCGCTCATGGTCGGCGGCAGGATGAAGATGAAAATTCCCTCTATGGTGTTCTCCTGGACATTGAGTGCACCCTGGATATCGATCTCTAGGATGACATCGATCCCGGCCTCAAGTTTCTTGTCCACCTCTGACTTCGGTGTCCCGTAGTAATTCCCGTAGACCTCCGCATATTCGAGGAAATCGTCCTCCTCGATCCGCTTCTCGAATTCTTCCCTCGAAAGGAAGAAATAGCTCTCTCCTTCGACTTCGCCTGCACGCGGCTTCCTTGTCGTCGCAGACACGGAATTCCAGACATTGTCATGGTTGTCGGTATATTCCTTGCATACCGTCCCTTTTCCGGCACCTGAAGGCCCGGAGATGACCAGCAGCAATCCTCTATTCATCGATCTCAACCTCGTCCAGCTGCTCTTCCTTGGACTGGAGCCTGTGGGCTACGGTCTCCGGCTGGACAGCAGAAAGGATGACATGGTCTGAATCCGTGATGATGACCGCACGTGTCCGTCTTCCGTATGTGGCATCAATCAGCATTCCCCTGTCCCTCGCCTCCTGAATAATCCTCTTTATCGGTGCAGACTCGGGGCTTACGATCGCTACCAGTTTATTGGCAGAGACGATGTTCCCGAATCCTATATTTACAAGCTTAATCGCCATGAGAACCTCCTTGATTCCTAATTCCTATTCTTCTTATTCGATGTTCTGCATCTGCTCCCTGATCTTCTCGATATCGTTCTTGATTTCAAGGACCGCATTGGTGATGGTGATGTCGACAGATTTCGAAGCCATGGTGTTGGCTTCCCTGTTCATCTCCTGTGCGAGGAAATCCAGTTTCCTGCCCACGGGCTCCTCCTCGTCAAGGAAAGATGCGAACTGTTCCATATGGCTCCCAAGCCTTGTGATCTCTTCGTCTATGCTGGCCCTGTCGCTGTAGAGGGCGACTTCCAGGGCGACCCGTCCTTCATCCACCGGAACCTGTTCCATCAGTTCCCGGATCCTTTCGTTCAGCTTCTCGCGGTAAAGTGGAAGCACGGAAGTCTCCCGTTCCTTCACCGTCTCCAGCTTCGACAGGATGGACATCGCCTTGCTCTTCATGTCGCTCTTCAGGAGCTGGCCTTCCTTGATCCGCATGTCCTGCATGATGGATGCCGCATCCGTCACGGCTTTCTCCAGGAGGATCCAGATCTCGTCGATGTTCTCCTCCGTCTCCTCTGTGTAGACCACATCGGGGAACCGGGACAGCAGGGAGACCGAGACATCATTCACAAGCTCGAACCTGTCCCGCATGCGGCTGAGGATCTCGACATACTTCGAGGCCAGCGCCTCGTTGTATTTCACCTCAAGGTCATCCTTCACGTAGTTCCTGTAGGTGATGAAGACATCGATCTTTCCCCTGCTGATGGTCTTCTGGAGCGTCTTCCTGATCCTTTCCTCCAGAGGAAAGAAACTTTTCGGCATCCTGATGTTGACATCGAAATACCTGTGGTTCACGCCTTTGAGCTCAACAATCACACTCCGTCTTCCATCATCTGCAAGGGAACGTCCAAAGCCGGTCATACTCTTAATCATAGAAACCTCCAGGGTTCTTTTTATACCTATTATAGCCTCAATCTCATCCGCAATTCAAGTCTTTACGCCGCCTTGTTTTATGCATCAGCTCAGGAGCAGGCCGTTATCCTCGTCATGGGGGTAGAGGTCACGCTCGAACCATTCCCTTACCTGCTCGATTTCGGTGAAGATCGAAAGGGCCACCATGAGCTTGATCCTGGCCTTCTGGCCAGGCAGGTTGTCTCCAAAGATGACGCCCATGTTCCGCAGGTGTTTGCCACCGCCTTCATAGCCGTAGCTCTCATAGACCCGTCCTTCATAGCATCTCGAGACGATGACGACAGGCACCTTCATGGAGATCGCATAGCGGATCCCGTCCACCATCTGTGGTGGGACATTTCCCCTGCCCAGGGCTTCGATGACGATCCCCTTGTCTCCCTTGTCCACGGAGAACCGGATAAAGGAAGAATCCATCCCCGCCACGGTCTTGATGAGGGAGACCCTTGGCTCCAGCTTCCCGATGACGTGGCACTGGCGTTCATTCACTTCCCGGTAATAGATGACCCGGTTGTTGTCCACGATGCCAAGGGGCCCGAAGTTCGGGGTCCTGAAGGCATTGAGGGCCATGGAATTGGTCTTGGTGACCTCTGACGCGCAGTTCAGCTCGCCATTCATGCAGACCAGGACACCGCGTCCTACGGACCGCGGACTGCTCGCCGTGACGATGGCCTGGGCCAGGTTCGACGGTCCGTCATAACCCAGTTCAGAGCCGCTGCGCATCGCACCCGTGAACACGATGGGTTTCGTGGTATCGATGGTGAGGTCCACGAAGTATGCCGTCTCTTCCAGGGTGTCCGTCCCATGGGTGATGACGATGCCGTAGATCTCCGGATCGTTCACGATGTCCAGGGTGAAGTTCCTGAGCTCCATGATCTTCTCCATCGTCATATGCGGACTGGGCACGGAGCTGAAATAATAGGAGACCACGTCGGCATGGGTCTCGATTCCGGTCACCATGCTCATGATCTCCTCTCCTGTCAGGGAGGGAACCGCAGCTTTCAGCTTGGGGTCAAGTTTCATGGAGATGGTTCCGCCATTGAAGATCACTGCGATTTTTTTCATGTTAAGCCTCCACGCTGTCTTTTTTCTCTGCGAAGTACTGGTAGAAATAGGTCATGATCCGTCCGTTATAGAGCTTCCTGTTCTTGTTCGCCCTTTTGCCGAAGATGTTCTCGAAGCCTTCAACGCTCGAGATGATGAAGAATTCGGCATCCGGATTCTTCGCCTTGTCACTACCCAGCTTCTCATAAAGCTTCGTGATGGCCTGGGCCTCCCCCATCCGCTCGCCGTAAGGCGGGTTGGTGATGAGGGTCATGTCCCTTTCGTTCAGGGCTAGGTTCAGGTAGTCTTCCTGGTAGAAATAGATGTTCTCGAAGACCCCCGCCTTTTTCGCGTTCATCCTCGCTGTGCTGAGGACGTAGGAATCGTTGTCGTATCCCGTGATCTTCAGTTTCTTGCGCCGGATGGATTTTCTTGCCCCATCCCTAACCTGGGCATATACCCCGTTGGAGAAGTTCGGCCAGGTCTCGGAGACGAATTCACGCTCGATGTTCGGGGCCATGTTCATGGCGATCATCGCCGCCTCGATGAGGATGGTTCCCGATCCGCAGAACGGGTCCACCAGCGGTCTTTCGCCATCGTAGCCTGCGATGAGGACCAGGGCCGCAGCCAGGGTCTCCTTCAGCGGAGCCGTTCCGGAATGTTCACGATAGCCTCTCCTGTGGAGCCCGACACCTGAGGTGTCGAGGGTCAGGGTGACGATGTCCTTCAGGATTCCGACCTCGATCTTGTAGACCGGGCCGTCCTCGCGGAATGTCTCGATGTCATAGCGCTTGCGCATGGATTCCACAACAGCCTTCTTCACGATGGACTGGCAGTCCGGGACACTGTGCAGCTGGCTCTTCACCGACTTTCCGTTGACATGCATCTTTCCATTGAAGGGGATGATGGAAGGGAAATCCACCGCGAGGGTGCCCTGGAAGAGCTCCTCGAAGGAGAGCGCCTTGAATTCGGCGAGGGAGATGAACAGCCTTTCGGCCGTTCGAAGGTGGATGTTGCAGATGGCGATGTCCATCTCGTCTCCATAGAACATCACCCTTCCGTTCTCGAGGGTAAGGTCCTCGTAACCCAGTTCTTTCAGTTCATTTGCGGTTATCTTCTC
>DATISI010000058.1:0-2182 GCA_035581745.1 Clostridiaceae bacterium | reverse complement strand
GAAGAAAATATTGATTGTTGAAGATGAAAGAAAACTGGCCAGATTCATGGAACTGGAGCTTACCCACGAGGGGTACACGGTGGATATCGTGTCGGATGGACAGAGCGCCATCATGAACCTCATGAACAAGGAATACGATGTCATGCTTCTCGACCTCATGATCCCGGTCATTGACGGAATCGAGGTCACGAGGAGGGCGAGGACCTTCACGGATATCCCCATCATCATGATCACCGCCCGGGACGGGCTGGAAGACAAGGTGAAAGGGTTTGACATCGGAGCGGATGAATACATGACGAAACCCTTCGAGATGAGCGAGCTTCTGGCCAGGCTTCGTGCGCTTTTCAGGAAGAAGGCGGACAAGGCGCAGGAGAAGGAGCTTCACTACAAGGACCTCACCCTGAACAAGGAGACCTATGAGGTCTTCCGGGGTAAGGACTCCAAGGAGCTCACGAAGAAGGAGTTCGACCTGCTGGCGTACCTCCTGGAGAACCAGGGGATTGTCCTGTCCAGGGAGAAGATCCTGAACACGGTATGGGGCTTTGACTTCGAAGGGGAGACCAACGTGGTCGATGTCTATATCCGGTTCCTTCGAGGCAAGCTCGATGACCAGTATGAGGAGAAGCTTATCCACACCGTAAGGGGTGCCGGATACCTGATCCGATAGATGAAGAAGCTGGAGATCGGAAAGATCAAGCTTTCCACAAAGATCACCTGGAATTATGCCATCATCTTCACCTCGATCCTCCTTATCATCAACTTCGCGGTGTATCTCAGCACCCAGCTCTATAACCGCGCCGCAGGTGGTGCGGAGATTACGGGCCTTGAGGACACTGTCATGGAGAGGCTCGCAACGGAAGGGACTGCCGAACCGGAATATCTCCGGAGGATCGGCGTGGTCCCTCCTTTCTATGCGGAGATTTCGATGGGAGACAGTCTGGTGAGGTCGCTGGAGACCTTCTCCCTGACAGAGGCGGATGGAAGGATGACCCTCATGAAGCATACCGCTGAGGGGACAGAGACGACGAGGAACATCCTCTATGAGGTCAGACAGCTCGACAGGCAGGGGATCTTCTACAGGGTGGTGATCCTGAAGGACCTCTCTGTCTATAGTTTCATGAACACGGTGAACCTGGTGACGCTCATCATCGCCTCACTGTTTGGAATCGTGGCGAGCTTTGTCGTCGGGTACTACCTGTCCAAGCAGAGCTTCGACCCGATCCTCAAGATGACGAAGTCCGCTTCGGCCATCGGACCCAATAACGTGCATGACCGCGTGTTGCTCCCGGAAGCCACGGATGAACTACGTGAGCTTGGCGAGACCTTCAACAGCCTGCTGGACCGTCTCGATGTGGCCTATACCAATCAGGCGAAATTCGTCTCCGATGCTTCCCATGAACTGCGGACCCCGCTCACCATCATCAAAGGCTATACGGACATGCTGAAGCGGTGGGGGAAGGATGACCCGGAGATCCTTGAGGAATCCATCGAGGCCATCAAGAGTGAAAGTGAGAACATGGCCCTTCTCGTCGAGAATCTCCTCTTCATCGCGAAGGGGGAGAACAAGAAACTGAAGATCAACCCACAGAGTTTCAATGTGAAGGAACTGCTGGAGGAGATCGATAAGGAAGGCGACTTCAACGGGAAAGGCCGGGATATCCTGGTCGAGTCTGAATCCTTCAGGATGACCGCGGACAGGAAGATGATCAAACAGCTGATCCGTATCTTCCTCGACAACAGCATCAAGTTCACGGAGAAGGATGCGAAAATCGTGCTGAAAGCCATCAGGGATGGCGAGAAGTGCAGACTCTACGTCATCGATTATGGAAAGGGCATTCCAAAGGAAGATCTTGACAGGATTATTGAGAGTGTCTACGTGGCGGACAAGGAGAGGACAAAAGACAAGGCTGGCTCCGGCCTTGGACTCTCCATCGCCAAATGGATCGTCGAGACCCACGGTGGTGTCATCCGCGTCGAAAGCACTGTCGGACAGGGGACGACCATGGAGGTCACCCTGCCTCTCGAGCCTGTGACCCCAAAAACCGTCACCTCCTGAACCAGAGAAAGGTTTCTCTGGCATACAGGATGATGGAAAGATGTTGGCATAAGGATGGAATGAAATTCATGCCTACACAAACCAAAAGCCCAGTTGAGCACTTCCTGATCAGGAGGTGTCCAACTG
>DATISI010000057.1:0-3757 GCA_035581745.1 Clostridiaceae bacterium | reverse complement strand
TGAAGGTCTCTGTCATCATCCCGGCAAGGAATGAGGAGAACAGTCTGCCCCTTCTCCTTGACGACCTCAGCAGGCAGACTTACCCTGCCCATGAGATCCTCTGCATCGACGATGATTCCACTGACCGTACCGGGGAGGTCGCACTGTCCCATGGCGCGAAGGTGGTTTCATTAAGGGAAAAGCCTGAAGGCTGGAACGGGAAATCATGGGCGTGCCAGAAGGGGGCGGATTCTGCGGATGGAGACCTTCTCCTGTTCCTGGATGCGGATGTCAGGTTGGGTGAGGACAGTGTGGAGCGGATTATCCGCGCCTACATTGACCATGGCTGCGTCATCTCCGTCCAGCCCTATCATGATGTGCCAAAGACCTATGAGCAGTTCTCCATGTTCTTCAACCTGGTCCAGGTCGCTGCGAACGGGATGGGTCTCCCCGGGAAGGACAAAGGGTTCATCCTTTACGGTCCGGTCATCCTGATCAGCCACTCGGATTATGGGAAGGTCGGGGGACACGCCTCCATCCGGGAACGAATCGTGGACGACATGGCATTAGGGGAAAGGCTCAGGAATACCAGGATTCTCTTCAGGCTGTACCTTGGAGACAGGAAGCTTTCCTATCGGATGTATGGAGGAGGATTCCGAGACCTCTATGAAGGATGGATGAAGAACATGGCCGCGGGAGCACTGAAGACACCGCCCATCCTCTTCATCCTGGTGTTCCTCTGGATCACCTCCAGCGCCTCTGTGCCCCTCCATCTCATCCTTGCAGCCGTGAGGATGGACATGGTGGGGATGGCCTTCTACCTGTTCCTGTACCTCGTCTGGGTGGGAGAACTGTATCGGATCTCCGGACGAATCGGGAGTTTCGAAAAATGGGGAATCCTCTTCTATCCTGTGCTCCTCGCATTCTATATTGTTGTCTTTTTCCTCTCGATGGTGAAGAGGGTATTCCGCATCAAAGTCGCCTGGAAGGGCCGGGAAGTAAAGGAGAGATGATACATGCAGATGTTCTTTCCATCCAGACCACTGGCTATCCTCATCTGCTTCCCGCTGTGGTACCTCTACCAGTCCACCGCAGCGAGAATCTGTCTTGAGCTTCCTGATCGGTTCTTTTCTCCTGAAAGACCTTTCTTCCGTTCAAAGGGATGGGAAGATGGAGGAAAGACCTATCAGCGGGTCTTCCGGGTCCATACCTGGAAGAAGTTCCTTCCGGACAGCGGATCCCTGATGAAGGGAAGCTATAAGAAGAAGACGCTGGACAGTTTCTCGAAGAAGAGCATGGAGAGATTCCTCATGGAGTCCTGCAGGGCGGAGATGACACACTGGCTTGCCATCCTGCCTTTCTGGACTTTCGGCCTGTTCGCTCCGCCACGTGTCATCCTCTATATGCTGGGCTACGCCCTCGCCGTGAATGTTCCCTGTATCATCGCGCAGCGATACAACCGTCCGAGGATCCTCAGGCTGTTGAAAAAAGGAAGGCCGCATCACGAAAAAGTGGAGAAGATCCTGTGATTGTCGAATAGGCCTGAAAATATGGAAGAGAAAGATGTGGAATAACCAGATAGGAGGAGCACGGATGAAAACCAAGGAGGCAGTTGGGATACAGCGGGGTTAGTACGTGACGGCAATTTGAAGGGATTGGGAAACTGCCTGGGGGTCAACCTGTTTGGAGTGAAATCTGCCCTAAAACAAAACAGGTGTAAAAAGAATATGAAGCCTCTTGACAACCTAACAACTGTTAGTTAATATAATACTAACAAACGTTAGTAAGGAGGCTTATCCATGAGTTCCAATTCTGGTCTTGTCACTTCTATCGCTGCGGCCGTCCTGGCCATCGGTGTTTTTGCCTATATCGGATTCACGCTTTCCCAAAAGGATAGAATCCAGTCCTGGGGAAAACGGATCCTGGTCCTTGGTGCCTTCGGTCTTCTCCTCTGCATCCTCGTCGCTTATCGTGACGGCTACCACCTTTCCGTCCAGGCGGCGATGGACGGGTCAGTCCTGCCGGGCCGTTTCACCCTGGACAGCATGCAGTCGACGGTGGCCAGCATCGGCGGAGGACTCATCGCCTTCAGTGCGGTCTCTGCTTTCTTCGTGAAGAAGCAGGCGTATCGCAGGAACATGTTCCTTCTTCTGTCGGCAGCCATTCTATTCAAGACACTGGTGATCGAACTGTCACGGGTCTTATTCTAGGAGGAAAGAAAAATGGAAATCACCATCATCCACGGCCAGGCCCACAAGGGCAGCACCTACCACGTCACCGACCTGCTGAAGGAGAAGCTATCGAATGGCGACACGGTCGTCCACGAGTACTTCATGCTGAAGGAGAGCGATACCCCGTCCTTCTGCACCGGCTGCTTCCGCTGCATCCAGAAAGGCGAGCAGTACTGCCCGCAGGCGGACAAGGTGCAGAGGATCGCAGAATCCATGCTGCGCTCAGAAATCATCATCATCGATTCCCCGACATACTGCTTCGAGATGACCGGCCAGCTCAAGACGCTGTTCGACCACTTTGGATACCTCTGGATGTCCCACAGGCCAAGGAAGGAGATGTTCAACAAAATCGGAATCGTGGTCTCGACTGCGGCTGGCGCCGGAGGGGGAAGGGTGACCCAGTCCATGGCGAAGCAATTATCCTGGTGGGGCATCCCGAAAGTCTACCGGCTGAAGGTGAATGTCAGCGCGGCCTCATGTGATGAGGTTAAACCTGAAATCAGGCAGAAGATCGAGGAGAGGACTTCCTCCATCGCAGGGAAGGCAAAGCATCAGACAGAAAAGAGGAAGACCAACCTCAAGAACATGTTCATCTTCACCATGATCCGCAAGATGCAGACAGGCAATACCTGGAATATGGTGGACAAGGAACACTGGAAGAATAATCTCTGGCTGGAAAATGCCAGACCTTGGAGAGGATAAGATGGAAAACACCAAAGACAGCATCATCTACCAGGCACTGACCCTTTTCTCGGACAAAGGATACGAAGGGGTCTCCATGCGCGATATCGCAGGTGCAGTGGGAATCAAGGCCGCATCCCTCTACAACCACTTCAAGAACAAGGAGGATATCTTTGACAGCATCATCGAGGAGATGTCGAAACGTTACGAGGAGGCGATCATGAAAATGCAGGTTCCTCACGGCGAACTCGAGGAAGTGGCGCAGACCTATATGAAAGTGACAGAGGACAATCTGGTGAATATCGCAAAAAGCGTGTTCCTGTATTTCCTGAAGGATGATTTCGCATCCAAGTTCAGGCGCATGCTGACCATAGAGCAGTTCAGGAGTTCAAAGGCGGGAGATGTCTTCCAGAACTTCTTCGTGGATGGCGCCGTCAATTTCGAGACAGCCCTCTTCGAGAAGATGATCAGAGAAGGCGGATTCATTGACTGCGACCCTTATGTCATGGCCCTCCATTTCTACTCCCCGCTGTTCCTCCTCCTGAATAAGTATGACCGTCTCCATGACAGGGAGGAAGAAGCCCTGGAGATCGTCACAAGACACGTGAAGCAGTTCTCTGCGGTCTATACGAAGCATAAAACGTAGGAACAGGATCCTTTTGAAAGGAATATCCAACAGGCAGAGACCCGGTAGGAGCCCCAGCGCTTCAGATGGTCACTGCCTTTTGGCGTTCTGGGAAGGGAAGATGGCTGCCATCTACTCCCTTGTGAGGGGTTGGTGACGGATTGATGATGTGGCTATCCCAGAGGATCGGTTTGGGAACAGGGAGGGCAGGACCTTCAGGAAAGGAGTGGAAATAATTATG
>DATISI010000056.1:0-9301 GCA_035581745.1 Clostridiaceae bacterium | reverse complement strand
CTGCCTATCAGAAAGAATGGGAACTCTCGAAGTTCCTGACCAGGTCCTTCTCGGGTAAATCCCTCGAGGATGAGATCCGGGAATTCAAAGAGAAATACGGTGTCGAGGACAAGGTCCTCCGAAAGATGCTGAAGCCTCTTTTGCCCATCTATAAGAAACTCCATTCCGTCCTCGTCACCGACGACTACAGGTACCGCCTGTTCTTCAAACCGGTTGAAGAGACGCTGAGCATCGCGGACATCCTCGTGAAGACCCTCTTCCCGCTCCTCCCACAGGAGAAAGCGGACCAGAAAGATGAAGCGAACAGGATTGTGGCCACCATCCTCCTGGAGAACGAAGAGAGCATCGAGGTCTCATTCGAGGAAAGGAATTATTCGGACAGGTCTGTCCTCCGGGAGGATATTGTCAAAAGCAGCCTGGAGGACGAACTGAAGTACAGGCTCCTCTATCTGCTGGATGACTTTGACCGTGCAAAGGCCGCCTTCCTCTCCTATCTCTCCCTGTATGACTCCGTCATGGAGGAACTTGCGGGAGACTTCGAGAAGATCGCAAAGGACTTCTATGACGAGCTGAAGGACCTGGACCAGAAGGAGCTGAAGCTGCGCTTCTATGAGAACATCCCCCTCAAGATGGATGTGGCCAAGGACATCATCATCGTCCCGAATATCATCCAGTACAATATCATCGATGCCTCGGATACCCTCTTCCTCAGGAAATCAGACAAGGCCGCCATCTCCTTTGGCATCTTTGTCTCCCCGATGATGGCCATCGCAAAATCCAGCCAGAACCTGGAGGAACGTTTCATGAAGGCCACCAAGATCCTCAGCGATTCAAGCAAGTTCGAGATCATCAGGTTCTGCCACAAGAAACCTTCCTACGGACAGGAGATCGCTGATCATCTGAAAATCAGCAATGCGACCGTCTCCTACCACATGCAGCAGCTGATCAACGCCTCCTATGTCACCGTCCAGGTGGACATGAACAAGGTCTACTACAAGACCAGTATCGAAGCCATACTCAAGGACCTTTCCCACATCAGGGAGATCCTGAAATAGGCGTGTTCCCAAAAGACTGCCGGAACGATAAAAGATCCCGCTGACATCGTCAGCAGGATCTTTATCGATTCTGAAGATTTTTTTTGAAGACCCATGGTCCTTGCAGGGTCAGTAGATCTCGTATCTTTTGGTGCCCTTCTCCATGGTTTCCCGGACCAGGCTTTTGAACACCATCTCCTGGATGAGGTTCGCAGACAGGATTTTGGGATCTGTAACCTGGACCTGTTTCCTTGACCAGAATAATGAGGCCTTGGTGCCGGTGATGATGTCTTCAATCTCTTTCTTCGAAAGGGACCCTTTCACCTTCATCTCCTTCAGCACCTTTTCCTGTGCTTTCCTTTTGAGTTCCGAAATCAGTTCCTGGGACCTTCTCTGCTGTTTCACATAACCCCATGCCAGTACAAACAGGAATACCACGGCCACGAGGAGGACAGCGATGACCTTATCCCACATGATGGTCCACCTTAGATAGGGTGATGAACTTGTTGTTCCTCAGCTGGTTGATGAACGTGCTGAGCCGCTCATAGAGCGGTTCTATGCTTTCACCAAACTCCTTTTTCATGAGGTCTCCGATCTCTCCCACATTGCGCTTTCCATCGATTTCTTTCCATACCGCGCTTCCATAGCTGTCAAGGTCGATATTCATGTTCGAGGGTGTCTTGAAGAACGCACGAACAATCCTGTCGAGGGCCTTGTCACGGGGAACGATGATCCTGACAATGCCATCCTTGTTCTCTGTCCAGGTGTATCTGTCCGACTTCACTGGGACCAGTTCCAGATAATTGTCCGTTTTTTTGATTTTCTTGCTCATTTCTACCTCTTCATTCGATAAAGGACACAAGAGAGGATATCGGATACCCTCTCTTCTGCTTATCCGTTATTCAATTTAGCTGAATTTCTTTTTCAGGATGGACTGTCTGATCAGGGTATAGGTCAGCAGGGCGAACATCACGATCGATCCAATCGCCTCGAAGCTGAATCCTGCCACCAGGTTGATTTCTGCTACAGCGAATACCGCAAGCAGGATACCGAGGAGACCTTCTCCTGCGATGAGTCCTGACGAATACAGGATTCCTGAGTCGATCTTCGCTTTGATTGTCTCCCTGTCCACGCCCTCTCTGTCAAGCCTCTTGTCGAGGAATCCTCTGACGATACCGCCCACCATGATCGGTGTGCTGAGGTGGATAGGAAGATACAGACCAATGGCGACGGGCAGTACGGGAAGTCCAAGGAGTTCGATGGCGATACCGATTCCGATACCGGTGAACACGAGTCCCCATGGAAGGTTGCCGCCCATGACGCCCTCAATGACCAGTCTCATCAGGGTTGCCTGTGGTGCTGGAAGTTCTGTGGAACCGAAGCCCCATGCGCTGTTGAGAAGCAGAAGCACACCACCGATGGCGAATGCGGCAGCTACCGCGCCGATCAGCTCACCATACTGCTGATACTTTGGTGTCGCTCCGACCAGGAATCCTGTCTTAAGGTCCTGGGAAGTGTCTCCTGCCATAGCGGCGATGATACAGACGATTGCACCAACCGTCAGGGTTGCGATCATGCCTGACTGGCCGTCATTGCCTGTCGCCTTGAAAATGAAGGCAGTGATGATCATGGTCGCGATGGTCATTCCCGATACCGGGTTGGATGAACTACCGACGAGTCCGACAATCCTTGCGGAAACCGTAGCGAAGAAGAATCCAAGCACGGCGATGATGGCAGCTCCGACGATTCCAACTGGAATGATGGGAAGCATTCCCATGGCAAGGACAACAGCCAGTGCGCCAATCAGGAGGACCTTCATGGAAATATCACGGTCTGTCCTGAGCTTGGTATCTCCGCCTACACCCTTCGAGAAATCCTTCATGGAATCCCTGAACGTGTTGACGATGAGTGGAAGTGACTTGATCAGGCTGAAGACGCCTCCGAAAGCGACCGCTCCGGCACCGATGTACCTGATATAGTTGTCCCAGATTCCCCAATAGTCAAGTTCGCTGATTGGAACTGTTGCCGGGAACATCGTCACGACACCCATGCTTCCAATGTTGGCGATGAGTGGAATGATGGCGAACCAGCCAAGCAATGCGCCTCCCAGCATATAGGATGCGATCTTTGGTCCGATGATGAAGCCTACACCCAGAAGGGCAGGAAGGACATCGATACCGATTGCGGCTCCGTTGACACCTGGAATCGCAGTCTCGATCTCACTCGGGAACAGCTTCAATCCGTCTGTCAGGAACTTGTAGGCAGCACCCACGCCAAGACCGATGAATGTGGTCTTCGCTTTCTCTCCGCCTTCTTCTCCTGCAAGGAGCACCTCTGCGCATGCTGTACCTTCCGGATAAGGGAGTACGCCATGCTCATTGACGATGAGCGCTTTTCGCAGTGGAATCATGAAGAGTGTTCCCAAAATTCCTCCGCAAAGTGCGATGATGGTGATGGTCACGAGGTTTGGAGCATCTGTACCCCATTCCTGCGACCAGATGAAAAGCGCCGGCAGGGTGAAGATGGCTCCAGCGGCCAGTGACTCACCCGCAGAACCGATTGTCTGCACGAGATTGTTCTCCAGGATGGATTCTTTCTTCATGATTCCCCTGATGATTCCCATGGAGATGACCGCTGCAGGAATGGATGCGCTGATGGTCATACCGACCTTCAGGCCCAGATAGGCGTTTGCGGCACCGAACACTACGGATAGGATGACACCGATGATGATCGCAGTTAAAGTGAACTCGGGAAGAATCCTGTCCGCCGATATGAACGGTTTGAATTCTTCTGCATTTTGATTCCTGGTTTGCATTTTTTGACCCCCTATGATTAAATTGTTCTCGAAAGCGACCCCAAAAATTGCGAATGATCGACATGGAATGCTTTACAAAATATGACAGTCATATCCTAACACGTATACAGAACCCAATCAAATCAACCAAAATGCCTTATATCGTTAAATATTTAACTATCATTCCCCTGTGTGACAACACATTCACCGTCTTGTGTGCGTACGAACTGCAGAAGTATTCGTCAAAAAAGCTTCTTTCGGAACAGCGATTGGGGCTATTCTTCCCATATCGATTGAGGGACAAGCTTTATGAGGGTTTATCCAGACTTTCCCCTCCTGTTGTTGTATTCTTCACGCATACAGCAATTGTTTCAGGGGGTATTTTATGCATAATCCTCACTGCTATCCTTCATTTTGATAAACTTGCATATTTTAGAACTCAACGCGGCTATATCGACAAGATATGCAGAAATAATCAGGGTATCTTCCATATATCAGTCCTGAATAGCATCAATGTCGCATCATATTTAAAAGCTTTTAAACACGACTGTCCTTACATCGAGGAATTTGTGTTAAATATTTAACTAATGGATCCACCCTGACTTTAACTTCCTCACGCAGCACCGTCCCTGCCGCCCTATTTATGCCTGATGACCTCGAACCGTTCCATGATGTAGGGAACATCGGAAGGGATGCCAGCCTTCTCCAGTGCGATGCTGACCTGTTCCTGCGGGGTATCGACCCCGTGCAGGTTTGGAAGAAGCAGCCCCTGCCTTCCCTTTGAATGGACAATGACGCCGTAACGGCTGACTTCCAGTTCCTCCAATGAGGAGATGCGTTCCGCTTCCCCCAGCACGTCGACGCTGTAGACCAGCCAGGGCAGCTCATGTTCCTGGACCGGAGCGAAACGCGGGTCCATCGTCCCCGCCGAGACCGCATTCTGGATGATCTCATCCGCAATGGTGCTGGTTACAGGGGAAATGGTACCGATGCATCCGCGAAGCCTCCCCTCCATTTTCAGGGAGACAAAAACACCCGCCTTCTGCCTCGTCAGGTCCTCAGGAAGGGAATCAGGTTTGCGTACATAGTGTCCGGTCCGCACAAAATTCTCAAGCGACATCCTGGCGAGTCGGACAAAGTGGTCCTCCCCAGCCTTCTCCATCTCCAGCCGCAGCGCCTCCTCTTCTTCAAACTTCTGGTCGAACCGTCTGGATCCATCATCGCCGACCACATCATAAGCAGCCACGGCATAGCCCACCCCGAAGGGTCCCTCGTAGGAGAGGAGTTCTGGCACGACCGCCTTCCCATCCAGTGTCCCTGCCATGATCTGGAAGGAACGAAGGCCGCATTCCGCAGCGGCTTCACAGAAGCCTTCCTCGAAGCTGAGCAGACGGAGGAAATCTCCATTAGCCAGGGCTTCCGTCACCTCATGGTCAAAGACAGCCCCTTCCTCTGCAAGTCCGTAAGGCCCATCCTTCGTCAGCTTGTGGGACAGGTCACCGCTCGCGACCATGACCACCCGCTTCCCACTCTCCTTCGCAGCTTCTGCGATACACTTCCCGAAGCGGTAATGGGTGAGTGGGGAAAGTCCGGATATGGCGACGCGGACGAGCGCATAGTCCCGCCAGGCATGATTGATGAAATACAGGGGGACGAGAGTGCCATGGTCGAGCTTCCCTTCCTTTTCTCCAAGGGTTCCGGCCGGGATGTCCGACTTTTCCGCGAGCTTTCCAAGAAGGGCTGAGAATTCCACATCATAGTCCAAGGCGATATGGACACCAGGAGCCCCGAAATCACGGAAGGTCCCTTCTGCCCGCTGATCCGGCGATATCTGGATATAGTCGGCATAGCCTGAGGCATGTGGTGACGACAGGACGATGGTATCCGGTCTCAGTGCGGCGATCCTTCGCGCGACTTCCTCATAGGCATCGATCGTCATCTGCACTCCGGCTTCCATCCCCTTTCCGATTTCAGGCACGATCAGCGGGGGATGAGGGACGATGAAAGCTCCAATCAGCGGCATGGTCCGTTCCTCCTTTCCTTGTAGATTATCGTTAACCAGAATCATGGCATTCAGGTTAGGATATGTTATTCCATAAGCCATGCGGGATGAATCCAGTCCTTCCACACCGACCGGGCTTCCTCACCGGACTTTGTCTCCGGGTATTTAAAAGTCTTCCGAATCAGACATTCCCGAGATGGATACGGGTAAGGCCCGCCTTTTCCCCGATCTCCTGCGCCAGCTTCAGCGTCTTCAGCGGGGTGACCGGAGTGTCCATCAGCTGCCACGCCGGGAAGAACCGGCTGATATGCCACGGGACATCCGGGCCCAGCTCTTGAACGATGAACCGGGCGATTTCCTCGATCTGATCGGCTTTGTCATTGATCCCGGGGACAAGGAGTGTCGTGATCTCCACATGCACGCCCTTGCCGACGAGGTATTTCAGGTTGTCCATGACCGGTCCCGCAGAACCTCCGCAGTAGCGCTCATACACCCCGTCATCCGGCCCCTTGAAATCCACGTTGACCGCATCGAGGTAGGGGAGGATGACTTCCAGGGCCTCCCTGGTCATAAAGCCATTGGTCACCCACACGTTCTTCAGTCCCTTCCCAGGGGCGAGCTTCATCGTGGACAGCGCATACTCGAGAAAGATGGTCGGTTCCGAATAGGTGTAGGCAATAGCCGGACAGCCAGTCTCAAGCGCACGTTCCACATGCTCCTTAGGAAGGACTTCAACGCCTTCCACAGGTTCGCGGGGTTTCGGCCCCTGTGCGATTTCCCAGTTCTGACACCACGAGCAGCGGAAATTGCATCCTGCCGCGGCAAAGGAGTAGATCAGGGTACCGGGCAGGAAATGGTACAGGGGTTTCTTCTCAATGGGATCGATACCCGCCGCAATCGTCTTGCCATCATTCAGCGCATAGAGTGTCCCTTTGTGGTTTTCCCTCACACCACAGATTCCCCTCCTGCCCTCATGGATGATGCACCGATGATTGCAGACATGGCACTGCACATTATCCTCAGTCACTTTCTGATATAGGATCGCTTCTTTCATTTCCAATCTCCCTTTCTTTCCTGCGATAGGAGCGGGACAGGAAACGGTATTTCCCATGATGAGGGGACCAGGAAATCCCTGACATGGGAGCCAGCCTCTTCCCTATTCTGACTCCATTCTATCACGATTTCATTACATTTCTGTTAACAAATCCCCCCGCCTCTGGATGCCCCTCGAGTCTCGTGAGGAGGCGTTATTCCAATGGTCATCATCCCCTTTTTGACCGAACGTACAAAGGGCCGCCTGGCAAGAATCCATATCAAAGATTCCGGCTGGCGACCCTATGGTTATTCTCTTCATTCTTTGATTCCCTACTCCATGACACCTATTCCATGACAACAATTCCATGATACCTATTCCATGATACCTAGAGCCACTGCCACGCCTGCCAGGCTGTCACGACATTGATGACCAGACCGACCACGATGAGGAACCTGTCATAGGCTGACTTGTAGGTCGGAAGACCGAAAAGGTTGAACAGGAAGAACACCGCGGACAGGATGATGTTCAGCCACCGGTTCAGGGGATTGTCCAGCGTCATGGACAGGACCACCATGAGGATCGGAAGCGACATGAACACCGCGATTCCCAGGTACAGCTTCTGCTTCGTCTTCTCCTTCATGTCCTGCATCTCCTTGTTTCGGAACTCTTCCGCGAAGATCCTCAGGACATCCCCCAGGAGGTAGGTCAGCATCAGGGCGACCCAGAACATTGATAGCCTAATCCTCATCTCATCCATCTCTCCATCTCCTCAAGGTTCTTTTCTCTTCGATCACGTCCTGCTGTCCATGTCCTTCCTTTTAATGCCCATGTCATCAACGATGATGACGACATTCCCCTTCTTGTGCCCTTTGTCCACATAGCGATGCGCTTCTGGTACCTGTTCCAGAGGATATCGCCTGTCGATGACGGTCCGGACTTTACCTTCCTCGATAAGTATCTTTAGGGATTCCAGATCCGCTGCCGTTTGAGGCGAAGGCTCCAGGATGATCCTGCTGCGCTGTTTCGAGCCCGCTATCCTGCTCAGGAGGTCGGATATCCTGGGATTCGCGGAAAGGTATCGTCCATTCCCGCTCAGGGATCCTCTGACCCTCGAATAGGAGACTTTCCCTTTCGTATCGAAGATGACGTCATAGGTCTCACCACTTCCCGTGAAGTCCTCCTTCGTGTAGTCCACCAGAGTGTCTGCACCAAGAGACCGGACAAGTTCCTGACTGTCCGGACCGCATACCCCTGTGACGTGTGCGCCGAAAGCCTTTGCGATCTGTATGGCGAAAGTCCCTATGGATCCAGATGCCGCATAGACCAGGACCTTCTCCCCCTGCCGGATTCTCGCCTTCTTCAGGAAATGCAGGGCATTCAGCCCTCCAATGGGCACCGCAGCAGCCTCTTCAAAAGTCATGTTTTCTGGTTTTATCGCGATAGCGTTGGTTTCCGGTATGCACACATACTCGGCATAAGCGCCGAAACTCATCCCTGTGTCCGCAAAGACGCTGTCTCCTTCCCTGAACCTGGTCACATTCTTCCCCACTGCCTCGAGGACCCCCGAGCACTCCATCACCCGGATGGGCTGCCTAGGTCTGATGATGCCCATGAACAGCCTCATAGGCAGCCATAACAGGACCGGGAACCTGAAGCTCCTGATCTCACTGTCCCCTGCGGTGACAGTGGTCGCGAAGACCCTGACCAGGACCTCATTGTCCCGAGGGACAGGCTTGTCCGCTTCTCCATATTCCAGGACCTCCGGTGGTCCATATCCCGTGCATCGAATCACTTTCATCTGCTTCCTCCTGAAGGGTTGCCTCTTCATCTTTTCACTAATATTCTATCGCTGTAATGTGTATCCCATCGCCTAAATTCTATGCCTTAAGTCTATACCCTTTCCACCCAAATAGGGTAGAATGAAAGTAACAGCGTATGGAACATGCGTGGCACTCAGATTCTAAGTAGAATCGTGCCGGAAGCGGGATTCTGTACAGAATAAAGGAGGATATTATGGAAAAAGTGACAGGAATCGGCGGCTTGTTCTTCAGGGCAAAAGATCCCCTCGCACTCAGCGCATGGTATGAGCAGCATCTGGGCGTGAACGCCCCACCTGCCTCTTACGAGGACAGCGTGTGGATGCAGGAGCCAGGCCCAACCATTTTCGCCCCTATGGACATGGCTTCTCCAGATTTCCCGAAGGATACACAGCTCTATATCAATTTCAGGGTGAATGACCTTCAGGCGATGTGCCGTCAGCTCGAAGCTGCAGGCATCACCGTCCAGATTGAACCGGAAAGCTATCCCTACGGCTATTTCGCCGCCCTCCAGGATCCGGAAGGCAACCAGATCCAGCTGTGGCAGTTTGTAAGCCCGGAAACCACCCCTGCACGCTGAAAAGGTGAACGCTGCAGCGCCTCTCCCCTGGCCGGATA
>DATISI010000055.1:0-2453 GCA_035581745.1 Clostridiaceae bacterium | reverse complement strand
GCGGTAAAGGCGAATGCAGATGTCAGACAGCTCGGCTTCGCTTTCCTGGGTTATCTCATCTTCTCCCTGTTCATGACCATCGGAGCGATGGAGACCCATAAGGTCATGTTCAGCCTGTTCTTCCTGATCGATATCCTGCTCCTGGCTCTGACCTTCAGCGCTTTTGGCATCATGCCGGAAGCCTCGCACCAGGTAGCGGCATATACGGAACTCATCATCGCCATCGTCGGCTTCTACGGCACAGGCGCAGCCATCCTCAACAACCACTTTGGAAGGGTGTTCCTTCCTGTCGGAAAGCCTTTCGGCATCTTCAAGGACCATGGCCACATGCTGGCATCCCAGAAGGATAAAGCCGCTTAGGACGAGGATCCAGACGAAAATGGGCGATTGCATGGAAAACGCTGTTTTCTGCCCGGATGGCAGAGTGGAGTGTAAGAACCTGACTGACGTGAGCGTAGTATGGACGGAAAAGGTCCAGAAATTTTCAAGGAATCATTACGGCTTCGTCATTTGAAATCTACTGTACGCATCGTAAATAAAGAAACAAGGCCCTTTGCGGTACCATGTTCATGGACTGCAAAGGGTCTTGTTCGTCCCGGTATCTCCTGCATGCTCATTCTGTCGGGCTGTTCAGCGTGCGTAGAAGGCTGAGGACCTCCTCGTGGGTGACCTGTGGGAAGTCACGATAGAACTGTCCGACTGCAGCAAAGAACTCCGGAGCCTTGAGATAGACAAGGTTGTCCGCATACAGGGAGAAGGCATCCACACGATCCTTTGGGAGTACCGGTACCGCAAGGGTGATGGATTTCGGATACTTGGAGCGAAGATAGGTGATTGCGACTCTTGTCGTATATCCGGTGGCGATGCCGTCATCCACGAGGATGATGTTCCTGTCCCTGAGGTCGGGCAGGATGGCATAGGTGCCATAAATCTGACTCCTGTTCTGGATGTCGTGCCTGGTCGCTTCAATCATGCTCTTCAGGGTGACTTCCGCGATATCCAGTTCCTGGACCACGTAGTCATTGAGTTCAACCGTGCCATCAGGCGCGACCGCCCCTATGGCATACTCCGGATTCATTGGCGCGCCGAGCTTCCTGGTCAGCACGACGAACAGCGGGGAATCCAGTTCGGTGGCGAGATCGGCTGCCACCACGATACCGCCTCTGGGAATCGCGATGATGATCGGTCTTTCAAGATTGAGCGCTGTGACTTTTGGGACGAGGAGTTTTCCTGCCTCTCTTCGGTCGTGGAACATGGCCATCCCTTCCTTTCCGTAGGTTCAGAATGATTCATCCTGACCTAAACATAGCATAATCCTGTGGCATGGTATCAACCTGCAGGTGAATTTTCTGAGAAAATTGGAAGGTTTCGGGTACTGGGAGAACCTTTGCCATGGAGATGGAAGAATAATGAGATGAAGGAGGAGCTTTTTGGAGGGGCAGGGGAAGAATAATAACGGGATTAGGCAAATCGCTATGGAAGGGGGCTCTCGTTGCTTGTATAATTATAGGCGTTGAGAGAATGGAATCATGGCTGTTTTTTAAGGTATGATCCAATTGTCCAAGATGATCGAGTGAATGATAAGGCGTCGAGGCGGAGAGACTGCTTCGGAAACCTGAAGGAGCGTAAGGGTTTGAACTATATAGAGGCTATGGACTATATCAGGGATTCATTGAAGTTCGGGAGTATCCTGGGACTGGAGCGCATCGAGAAGCTCCTGGAGCGGATGGGGAATCCGCAGGACAGGTTGAAGTACATCCATGTGGGAGGGACCAATGGAAAGGGCTCAACCGTGACCTTCATCAGCAGCATGCTCATCGAGGCGGGATACCGGGTGGGAATCTATACCTCACCGAGCATCCATAACTTCAATGAGCGGATCAGGATCAATGACCGGGATATCGCTGATGAGGATATCGCATCGCTCATCACCATGATCAAAGGGAAAGTGGAGGAGATGGTGTCTGACGGAGAAGAGAATCCTACGGAGTTCGAGATCACGACGGCTATGGCCTTCCAGTATTTCCATGACCAGGCGTGCGATTTCGTGCTGCTTGAGGTGGGCCTCGGCGGCAGGCTGGATTCCACGAACATCATCAGGGAAACAGAGGTCTCGGTCATCACGACCATCGACTATGACCACATGGAGATCCTGGGGGATACGCTCACGAAGATCGCAGCGGAGAAAGCCGGAATCATCAAGGAGAATGGGGACGTGGTCCTGTATTCCCAGGTTGAAGAGGCTGACCGGGTGATCCGGGAAAAGGTCAGGGAAAAGCATGCAAGTCTGCATGAGGCTGATTTTGACAGGATCAGGATGAAGCAGAAGAGTATCGTTGAGCAGAGCTTTGACTATAAGGGCTATGAGGACATCACCATCTCCCTGCATGGCGACCACCAGGTGAGGAACGCGGCGGTAGCTTTGGAGGCTATCGAGGTCCTTAAAGAGAAGG
>DATISI010000054.1:0-6901 GCA_035581745.1 Clostridiaceae bacterium | reverse complement strand
ACCTCGAGAAGGTCCTTTCCGGATTCGCCCTTCAGCGCACGGATCGCTTCCCTGACCTCGTTGGCATTCCCGATCTCCTCCCCAAGGGGTTCATCCATGTTGGTGAGGATGGCGATGGTCTTCCTGCCCAGTCCGTTGCCGATGGCGACCATGGCATGGGCGAGGGTCCTTGCCTCATCCAGCGTCTTCATGAATGCGCCATTCCCCACCTTGACATCCAGGACGATGGCATCGGAACCCGAAGCGATCTTCTTGGACATGATGGAGGAGGCGATGAGCGGGATGCTGTCCACCGTACCGGTGACATCCCTCAGCGCATAGAGCTTCTTGTCCGCCGGGGTGAGGTTCGCGGTCTGGCCGACGATGGCCATCTTGTAGGTGTTGACGTTGTGGATGAACTGCTCCATGGAAAGCGAGACATCGAACCCTTCGATGCTCTCCAGCTTGTCTATGGTCCCTCCGGTATGTCCAAGCCCTCGGCCTGACATCTTCGCGACGGGAATCCCAAGGGACGCGACGAGCGGGATCACGATGAGGCTAACCTTGTCTCCGACGCCTCCCGTGGAATGCTTGTCCACCTTGATGCCTTCGATGGCTGAGAGGTCGAGCCGGTCTCCAGAGTCCACCATGGCCATGGTGAGATGCCGGGTCTCTTCACTCGTCATCCCCCTGAACCAGATGGCCATGAGGAGCGCTGAAGCCTGGTAGTCCGGGATCTCCCCTTTGGTATAGCCGTCGATGAAGAAGGAGATCTCCTCTCCGGAGAGCGCCTCCCCATGTTTCTTTTTCTGTATGATGTCCAGTATCCTCATCTTCTTTTCCTCCTGTCCGCTTTTCGTTCCTTAAGGGATGATTCTCCCTCTGCCCTCCTCATCGTTTCAGGAGGGGGAGGAAGCTTTCCCCGAACAGCTCATTGTCGATTCCGAGGTGGTCCAGCACGGTCTTCCCCATATCGGAGAAGGTCGGACGGATCCCGATGTCGACGCCTGCAGCGAGGTTCTTCCCGTAGGCCAGGATGGGGACATATTCCCTGGAATGGTCGGTGGATGATGTTGTGGGGTCGCAGCCATGGTCCGCGGTGATGATCAGCAGGTCATCATCCTGGAGCTTCGAGAGGATCTCCGGAAGCCTCGCGTCGAATTCCTGGAGGGCGTTCTTGTAGCCTTCATAATCGTTGCGGTGTCCGAAATGCATGTCGAAGTCCACAAGGTTGATGAAGATGAAGCCTTCCATCTCCTGGTCCAGATAGTCAAGCGTCTTGTCGACGCCATCCATGTTGTCCTTCGTGTGGACCGCATGGGTCACACCGATCTTGTTGAACACATCCTCGATCTTCCCGACACACATGACGTTCTGTCCACTTTCCTCCACGTATTCCAGGACGGTCTTGTTGAAGGGGTCAAGCGCATAATCCTTGCGGTTGCCGGTACGGGTATAGTTGCCGGATTCCCCGACAAAAGGTCTTGCGATGACCCTTCCTACCTGACGTTCCCCGACGAGCATCTCCCTCGCGATGGCGCAGTAGCGGTAGAGCTCCTCCAGGGGGACGACCCCCTCGTGGGCGGCTACCTGGAAGACGGAATCCGCAGAGGTGTAGACGATGGGCTTCCCTGTCCGAACATGCTCGTCCCCGAGCTCCATGATGATCTGTGTCCCGGAAGCCACGACATTCCCGAGGGTCTCCCTTCCGATCTTCTCCTCGAACTCCTCGATGATCTCCCTTGGAAAACCGTCAGGGAAGGTCTTCAGCGGTTTCTCCAGGATGACGCCTGCCATCTCCCAGTGACCGGTGACCGTGTCCTTGCCGATTGAAAGCTCAGCGGCCTTGCCGTAGTTTCCTTCAGGCTTCTCCACAGGAGGCACCCCTTCGATGGGTCCGATGTTGCCCAGGCCTAGCCTTCCCATGTTCGGAAGGTGCAGTCCGCCTGCCACCTTGGCGATATTGCCCAAAGTGTTGCTTCCCACGTCGCCGTAAAGTGCGGCATCCGGCAGTTCACCGATGCCCACACTGTCCAGTACCAATATGATCGCTCTTCTCATTTTTCCTCCTCATGCCCTAGGATGGGCTTCTTCGTAGACTTCCTTGAATTTCTTGTTCTTCACGAGTTTCAGGTAGATCGATGTGGCCTTGATGTCGTTATGCCCGAGGAGCAGGGAGAGCGTCGTGATGTCCGCGCCTCCTGAGAGCATGTGGACCGCGTAGGAATGCCGGAGCGTGTTGATGTTGATGTTCTCCTTGATTCCTGTGAGATCAGCATAATCCTTCAGGATCTTCCACAGACCCTGCCTGGTCATCCTCTCCCCCCGCATGGAGGGAAAAAGCACCGAGGCCCCAATGGTGTCCTCACGGGTCGCGAGGTAGGCCTTCACCGTATCCACGGCATACGTCCCGATGGGGATATGCCTTTCCTTGTTCTTCTTTCCTTTCACCGAGACATATCCCCTGGAAAGGTCGATGTCCCTGACATTGAGGTCAAGGAGCTCGCTGGCTTTGAGGCCTGCACCGTAGAGCAGTTCCAGGATGGCCTTGTCCCGCCTGCCCTTGTTCTTCTCCACATCAGGCGCGGAAATCAGTTCCTCCACCTGCTCGATGGAAAGGGCGATGGGGAGTGCCCGCTTGATTTCCGGAAGCTCGAAGTACAGGATCGGTGCCTCGCTCACCTTGTTCTTCCTTCGGAGGAACTTGTAGAAGTTCCGCACGCTGACCAGGTGCCTCGAGATCGTCGACCTCGACATGTTGAGGTCCAGGAGGAAGTCGATGAAGTTCGCGACCTCGATCTCGTTGAAATCCCCGAAATCCAGTCCTTCCTCAGCGAGGAAATCCGTCAGGTGCCTGAGGTCCCTTTTATAGGCATCCAGGGTGTTGACCGATTTCCCCTTGCGCTCCAGTTCGACGAGGTATTCCGTCACAAACGTGTCCATTATAGGATCTTGCTCAGGCTGTACGCCGCTACAGTCTTCGCATCCTTGATTTTTCCGCTCTTGATGTGCTCGATGAACTCCTCGTCCGTCAGCCTGAACAGGGAGATGAACTCATCGCTGTCTCCACCCTTTATGCCCTCCTCCAGCTTCTTCGCCATGTAGAGGTGGATCACCTCATCGCTATAGCCAGGTGAGGTCGCGAGCGTCGCCAGATGGATCATATCCTTGCAGATATAGCCCGTCTCCTCCTCGAGTTCCTTGACGGCGTTCTCATGCGGGGTCATCCCCTTCTCGATCTTGCCGGCGGGCAGCTCGAGATAGGCCTCCTCCATCGGTTTCCGGTACTGCTTCACCAGCAGGATCCTGTCGTTCTCGTCCCTTGCCAGGATGCATACCCCACCGGGATGCCTCACGATTTCCCGGTTCGCATGCTCTCCGCCACAGACCTCGACGACATGCGTCTCGAGACTGATGATCTTCCCTTTGTAGATGTCCTTCTTCTCCAGGGTATGCTCAAAAAATTCCATATTCTCATCCTCCCATGTCATACCGGAACGTGCGACATCCCTGTCCCATCCCGGCTGCTGTGTATCTTTCCTATAGTATATTGTACGATAAAAACGATGTCAGGAAATAGATATTCTGTTAAAGATATTAATTATTATGTTAACCTTACTGCCGGATATTGAAGGACTAGTCCGCAGCGTCCCTCCGTGATCGTGCTACGGCAGCCTCATCCACCTTCCATGGCCACAGGGTTGCGCATGTCTCCTTAAGCCGGAAGAAGGAACAAAAAAAACCGCTTCAGCGAAGCGGTATAGGATTTCCTTTATGGGTCACACGGTCTTACTGGTGGGACGCATTCTTGTTGATGTTCAGCCTCAGGTTGTCGCTGATCATGGCGATGAACTCCGAGTTCGTGGGCTTGCTCTTGTCAAGGATGACATTGTAGCCGAAGATCCTGTTCATGTTCTCGATCTGTCCTTTTGACCATGCCACCTCGATGGAGTGCCTGATCGCACGTTCCACGCGGGATGCGGTCGTGTTGAACTTCTTCGCGATGGAAGGATAGAGCTCCTTGGTCACCGCGGACATGAGGTCAACCTTCTCGATGACCAGGATGATCGCCTCACGGAGATACTGGTATCCCTTGATATGGGGTGGGATCCCCAGTTCCTGGAGGATGGTCGAGACTTCAGTCGCGACATCGCCTGCACCGCTGTACTCCGGTTTCCTGTGGTACTTCCCTGCAAGGTCCGTTCCTGTATCCTCAACGGATTCAGCGTCATCGATGTTGAACAGCAGCTTGATCCTGCTCTTCAGCACCTTCATGTCGATATCCTTGACCATATAGTAATCAGCCCCGAGACTGATTGCCGTCTGTGTGATCTTGTCCTGCGCGATGGCGGAATACACGATGATCTTTGGTTTCTTCTCCAGGGTCTTCAGCTTCTCCAGCACGCCCAGCCCGTCAAGCTGCGGCATGATGATGTCGAGGAGCAGAAGGTCCGGTTCTTTCTCCTTCACCATCTCCACGGTCTCGAGGCCGTTCCGTGCCAGGCCGACCACGATGATGTCCGGGTCGGTCGCGAGGTATTCCCTTAAGAGGTTGCTAATATCCTTGTTGTCATCGGCGATGACCAAACTAATTTTTCGTCTCATTCCTTAGTCCCCTTATTCCCATTATGGCTATATTGCTTATATATTTGATTATAAAGCAAATCCCCCGCCAATCAAATGATTTTTAGTAAATATGATGAAAATATAATAATTCTTCGTAAAAATCACAGGTTTCCAGGACATCAGGAATACTTTTTCTTGATTTCGCCGGATTTTTCTATGATATCCTTCGCCGTGCTTATCGTAATTTCAGAAATAACGCTTCCGCCGATCATCTTTGATATCTCTTCGGCTTTCTCCTCAGCCTTCAGTTCACGGACCCTTGTCGTGGTCCGTTTCCCCTTTTCCACCTTCTCGACCACCAGATGGTTGTCGGAGAAGGCTGCAATCTGGGGCAGATGGGTCACACAGAACACCTGGAACTCCTTGGAGAGGGAATACATCTTCTCCCCGACAGCTTCCGCGACCCTTCCGCTGATTCCAGTATCGATTTCATTGAAGATGACGGATGGGGTCCTGTCCTTCGCGATGAAGGCGACCTTCATCGCGAGCATGATCCTCGACAGCTCTCCCCCTGAAACCACTTTCTCCAGCGGTTTCTTCGGTTCCCCGAGGTTCGTGGAGATGAGGAAGTTCACGCGGTCGATCCCGTTCTCGTAGATGGTGTCCTCCATGGCGACGGAGACGAGGAAATCCGCCTTCTCCAGGCCGACGAACTTCATCTCCCGGTTGATCCTTTCACTGAGGGCTTTGCCACCCTTCTCCCGGAGCTCACTGAGCTTCTTCCCGAGGGTGAGGAGGGTCTTCCTTTTCGCGGCGATCGCCGCTTTCAGTTCGCGGATGATCTCTTCGGCATTGATGATCTCCTCATACTGTGTCCTGATCCTCGTGAGGTATTCGAAGACCTCCTGGAGGTCACCACCATACTTCTTCTTGTATCCGGCATAGGTATGGAGACGCTCGTTGACCTCGTTCAGCTCGTCCGCATCGAAATAGATCAGGGACCTCAGACTGCTGACGTCCCTTGCAGCCTCTTCGACCGCATAGAGGGATTCCTCGATCACCTTCAGTGGTTCTCCGACCTTCTCGTAGACCTTTGCGATCGAAGTGAGGCTCTTGATGACAAGGTTCATGTTGTGGAGGATGCCCTCCTCGTCCTCATCGCCGCCTTCGAGAAGCTCGTAGGCGGTGTTGAGGCTGGTGCTGAGCTTCTCCGAGTTCGACAGCATGAGCACCTTCTCCTCGAGGTCCTTCTCCTCCTCTTCGGAGAGCTTCGCGCCTTCGATGTCCTCGATCTGGAACTTCAGGTAGTCGACCAGCTTGTCCCGGTCGCGGTTCCCCTCGAGGTCCTGCAGCCGCTCCTTCAGCTCACGAAGCTGTCTGAAGGCCTTCTGGTAATCCTGGTAGGCCTCCTCGTTCTCCAGTCCGATGAAGCTGTCGAGGTAATCGATATGCTTCGAGGCTTCGAGGAGGTTCTGGTTGTTGTGCTGTCCATGGATGTCGAGGAGTTCACGACCCAGTTCCCTCAGGGTGCTGATGAGCACGCTCCGGCCATTCACCCTTGCGGTGTTGCGGCCATTCACGAAACTCTCCCTGGAAAGGATGAGGATGTCCTCATAGGTGATCCCCAGGGAGTCGAGCAGTGGTCTCGCCCCTTCTTCCGCGGTGAACACCGCCTCGACATAGGCGCTTTCCTCCCCGGAACGGATGAAGTCCCGGGTGAACTTTCCGCCCAGCACGAAGCTGATGGAGTCGATGAGGATGGATTTTCCAGCACCGGTCTCTCCGGTCAGGATGTTGTATCCCTTCTTCATCACGATTTCTAGATTGTCGATGAGTGCGAAGTTCCTGACATTCAGCTGAATGAGCATCGCTATTTCCTCATCATGGAGGTGATTTTCTCGACGAGGTCCCTTGCCTTCTCCACTGTCCTTACCATGATGAAGATCGTATTGTCGCCTGCGATGGTTCCAGCAATCTCCGTAAGGTCGAGCTGGTCGATGGCTTCAGCCGCGGCGGATGCCGAGGCGGTGATGGTCTTGACGATGACGAACTTGTCGATGTGTTCCGCAGAGACCACGGTCTGCTCGAGGATGGAGACCAGCTTCTCGCCCATATCCTTGCCTTCATCCCTGGAAATGACGTACTTGTAGCGTCCCTTGGAGTTGAGCATCTTGACGAGCTGCAGGTTCTTGATGTCGCGTGACACCGTCGCCTGGGTCACATTGAAGCCAAGCCTTCTCAGTTCTTCTGCCAGGTCCTCCTGGGTCTCGATGTCCTTGTTTGAAACGATTTCTAGGATCCTTGAACGTCTGTCGGTTTTCAAATTATTCCCCCCTATTTATATCCATTGCTTTAT
>DATISI010000053.1:0-3377 GCA_035581745.1 Clostridiaceae bacterium | reverse complement strand
GAGGCATATCCCAAAGGCTTCTGTGGACACTGCAAGGGATTTTCCAAATGGCTCCTGAAGTTTCTGCAGCGTAGGGACAAAAAAATGAATCCGGATAGACCGGATTCATTTTCAATCTCATGTTCAATTCTGATTTGGTTCCTGGGTTCAGATCAGAAGCCTCGCTTCGTCTGTTACTCGAGGATGTAGATCATGACGGTCCTTCGGCCCCAGCGCAGGGCTTCGGCCTCGGAGTTCATGAACACATCGATCTTGTTTCCCTTGATGGCGCCACCCACATCCTGTGCGATGGCATAGCCATAGTTCTCGACATATACCTTTGTCCCCAAAGGAATGATGCTCCTGTCCACCGCGATGGTGGACCATCCGTCAGGATTCCTGACCGGAACGGCTCCGGATGCGGTCATGGTGTCTCCGGCATAGGCTGTCGCTTCGACGTTGTACGCCTTGGAGTAGCTTCCACCTGATGGAAGGGTTCCTCTAGATGGCGCAGGTGCCGGTGCGGGCGCTGGAGCTGGAGCAGGGGCAGGAGCCTTGGCCACCACCTGAGGCGCTTTTGGTGCTACCTGCGGTGCTGGTGCTGGCGCTTTCGCAACCTCTTTTGCCGGTGCTGGTGCTGCCGGCTGTGGCGCAGGTGCCTTCGCAACCACCTTTGGTGGTTCCACTTTGGTCCCTACAGCAATGACTTTGTCTACGGGCTGGATAGTGACTTCCTCGCCCGTCAGTGTCTCTGAAACCAGGATACCGTCCTCATAGGTCCGCTCTCTGGTCAGGACTTTCTCGCCTGCCGCGCCCTCCTGGACGGTCTTCTTCTCGCCCTTCAGGATTGTCGCATCCTTCTTCTCCGCTGTCGCGAAGTCCAGAGCCACGCTCTCGGTCACAATTTCCTTGGTCACCCTCACGATGGTGAAGGTCATGCCCGCTTCGACTTCAGTCTCTTTAGGAACAGACAATCTGTCGATTTCACCAAGCGCGACATTCTCCGCAAGGAGGAAATCCGCCACGGTGCTTTCGGGTGTCAGGAATTCCTGGACTGCCCCGTCAGCGTGAAGGGTCACGGGTACCGCTCTTATGATCTCTATCTTATCCTCTTTCACAAGGATGTCTTCTTCATTCCGGTCGATCTTGTCCTTGTCTCCGACAGCAATCCCATTCTCTGAAAGGAACTCGGATACCGTCTGCTTATAAGTCTTGATGACCTGTTCCTGGCCGTCTACGACTAGCGTGACGTACCTTGTCATGCTGTTGACAGCCATGAGGGTTCCCATCAGCACAAGCGCTGCGAACAGGGCAACCACTACACTTTTAGAAAAATATCTTCTCATATTAGTCCTCCTTTTTACATACGGGTCCATTATAGCCATGGCCTCCATCCCTGTCAAAAACCGCTGCGATCCGCATAACCATGCGGGTTTGAGCCGTTTAGAACGGATAGATATGGACAAACCGTGAATGGCGGCCTTCACATCTCTTTCGCATCCCCCAATCCTCTCCGCACTGTCTCCCCTTCTTCCCTGTCAGTCTCTGTTACCATTACAGGAGTTTTCCTGATTCCCTTTGAGCCCCATAGGACTTTCTCGGACCTCACATCTTCATATTCATGAACGGAATGTTAATCTTTTGCGTTTTCATTCACTCTTTGTTCATATTCTAGCCAGATCCCGGCTCAATTTTCCTTGAATGACGATAAAAGACCTTTAGATTTCTCTTTCCCGTTAGATCTTTCCTGTTAGATCTTTCCTGTTAGGTCTTTTCGTTAAATCTTCCCCGTTAGATTTGTTCCTCTAGGGATAGGCAGAAAAAGAGACAGACCCGAATGCTTCGGATCTGTCTCAGATTTCTGATGATTCTCATGAATGCTTCAGCTCATGACCCTAAGGTCCTGAGGCTAATTCAGGATGTAGATCATGACGGTCCTTCGACCCCAGCGGAAGGCTTCCGCATCAGAGTTCAGGAAGACGTCGATCTTGTTTCCTTTGATGGCTCCACCCACGTCCTGCGCGATGGCATAACCATAATTCTCCACATCTACCCTTGTCCCCAAAGGAATGATGCTCCTGTCCACTGCGATGGTGGACCATCCGCCTGGATTCCTTACGGGAACCGCTCCGGATGCTGTGATGCCGTCGCCTGCATAGGCGGTCGCCACGACAGGGTAAGCTTTGGAGTAGCTGAGTTCCGAAGGGATGCTTCCTCGGGAAGCGGTGTTGCTGCTTCCAGTTGCGACAACCTTTGGCGGAATCACCTTCGTACCGATGGCGATGACCTTGTCCACGGGCTGCCTGGTCACTTCTTCCGCAACCAGTTCTTCAGATACCAGGACACCGTCTTCGTAGGTCCTTTCTTTGGTCAGGACCTTCTCGCCTTCAGCGCCTTCCTGTGTGGTCTTTTTCTGACCCTTCAGGATGGTCGCATCTTTCTTCTCTTCTGTGGCGAAAGTGAGTACCACACTCTCTGTGACCGTCTCTTTGGTGACCCTGACAATGGTCATTTCCATCTCAGGTTCGATTTCAGTCTCTCTGGCGACGGAAAGCTTGTCAATTTCCCCAAGCACGATATTCTCGGCGAGGAGGAAATCCTCAACTGTCTCTTCCGGCGTCATGAACTCCTGTGTCGCCCCATCTGCGAAAAGGGTGACTGGTACCGCTCTTATGATTTCTATCTTGTCTTCTTTTGTTAATACATCTGCGTCGTTTCGATCGATCTTATCCTTGTTTGCGACAGTGATCCCATTCTCAGCAAGGAACTCGGATACGGTCTGCTTATATGTCTGGATGACCTGTTCTTTTCCGTCTACGACTAAAGTTACGTGTCTCTTCATGCTGTTCACACCCAATACCGTCACTAACATGACGAATGCGGCGAATAGTGAGATGAGCACTCCTTTAGAAAAGAATTTTTTCATATTTCAACCTCCTTGATGAGCACGGACTTATTATATACATCACCTATATCCATGTCAAAAAAACAGCCTCAAACCCGCATGGTTATGCGGTTTTCAGCTGTTTTGGAAATCAATATATGAACAAATTGTTAACGACGTTCTTCACAACTGTAAAGCCTGTTTACATCTCCAGCCCAAGGAGCTTCCTGATGTTCGCAGCCGTCGCCTCGAGGACTTCATCCGATGTGGTCCCCTTGATCGCGGCGACCTTCTCTGCCACGCTGTACAGGTAGTCGGAACGGTTCCTCTTCCCCCGGTTCGGTTCCGGAGACATGTAGGGAGCATCCGTCTCGATGAGCAGCCTGTCCAGCGGACCCGCTTCGATCACCTCGGGAAGTTTCCTTGCATTCTTGAAGGTGACGACACCGGAGATCCCGACAGAGTATCCCAAAGCCACGACCTCCTTCGCCCTCTCGACGCTTCCGGAGAAGGA
>DATISI010000052.1:0-3109 GCA_035581745.1 Clostridiaceae bacterium | reverse complement strand
TCGTCTAATCCGCGATATAATTTAAAGTAAACCTTATCATGCTCACGAATTGTGCGTATTATCAACACTGGTACGACTAACGCTGACAGGACCTGGAATACCAGGCAGATAGCTTCATGGTCAGCCTGGTTTTCCATGTCCTGCAGTTTCTTCTTACCCTATGCCGGTTCCAGGTGCTTCGGAACCCATCCTTGCGGAGCAGAAGCCTGCCCGGGAATGCCCCTTCGACTTTAGCAGCCTCGTACCAGCTTTCAGAAAGATTGCTACAAAGAAAGAAAAGATCGCGATTGAATGTGGCATCCTGGATTCCTTATCTTCCTAATCCCCTGGAAGCCTGGCATGTCTTCTCGTGGAGTCCTCTGAAGATGTTGTCAGGGTCTGTCTGCTGCTTCACCAGCTCATAGTTATCCCTGTTCCAGATTTTCCAGAATTCCTCCTCGGAATACAGGTTCGTCGAGATGAGCGTCTTGATGGCACCAAGCTCGTACAGCTTCTTCTCGAGGATCCTGTAGTAATGCTCGGTATCCTTCCTGTGCATGCCGTAGATGGCGATGTCAAGGAACAGCTCATCCTCGATTTTTTCGGAGAATCCTTCCGCCAGCCATTCGTATTTGCGCACGATCCTGTAAGGGACGCACCACAAGGGGAAATGGTCCACTTCCTCTCCATACCACGCCATGAATTCCTCCATCTTCGAGAACGGGATGAATGTGTCCAGGGTGATGGGGATCATGGTCTGCGGGATGACCTTCTTTGTCGCATGTGCCATCCTCAGGATGTTGTTGGACGTCGTGAACCTTCCGAAAAGAAACCTGCCGATGAAGGACTTCGGAAGGACGTTCGTTACGCCCTTGTTGTACCGGAAGAAATAATCCGGGGTCTTCAGGTAATCCTCTTTCCGCTCCGCGGTGCTGCGATAATAGACCCTCATCCAGTCATAGTTGTGGGTATAGGGCGCTGTGTCCACAAAATGGCCTGCGCTCAGGATATACTTGTCTTTCGAATGGATGATGCCATCCATGAAATCCACATCCCGCCTCGTATAGTGGTTCCAGATCGCATCCATGTATTCCCGGAGACTTCCATATTCCTCATAAACGACCTTCACGAAGGGCTTCGCCGGGATGAGCATGAACTTCAGCCGTGTGATGATGCCGAGGGTCCCGAAGGTCCCGTGCATCATCTGGAACACCAGACGGTTCTCGTTCTCCGGGGTGCAGATGAGCACATCCCCTCTCGCGGTCACGACCTCATACTCCAGGCAGGTGTCATGGAACCCCCCATAGACATAGGACATGGACTCTATGGAGCAGCCTGCCACCGCACCGCCGATCGTGATGGTCCTGAGCTCAGGCACCACCGCAGGCACAAGGCCATGCCTCATCGCCGCGTCCACCACCTCTTCGAATGTCGCCCCGGGCTCTGCGATGCAGGTCCGGCTTTCGGGGTCGATGTGGATGATCCCATCAAGGTCGCTGATATCGAGCTTCTCGTCGGTATGTTTCCTGTCGTTCGGTTTGGGGACTTCGTGAGAGACCGTCTTCTTTTTCCGGGTAAGGGGCTCCGTGCTTCTACGTCCCTTCAGCTGACTTGAAATCCTCAGCACTTTATCCTCATGCATTTCCATCTCTTCACCTCGCTTCCGCTATTCACAAGGGTCATCTTCTGTATCTTTTCCTGGGGATGGAGACTTTTCCCCAACTTCATGCCGTTTGGGGTGTCGCCCTTAAGGACAGCCCCTCCCTGCTCCCTCCGGTCTCCTTCGCACCTCCACCGCATCCTCGCCTCCAATGACCAGGACATTGGCCATGTCGATGAAGAGGCCTGTGTCGACGACCCCGGACATGAGCTTGAGCTCGCGATGCAGGGCACAGGGGTCATCGATCCTCCCTACGTGGAGGTCGAGGATATGGTTTCCGTCGTCGGTCTGGAAGACCCTTCCATCCTTCATCCGGAGTATCGGCCGAAGACCTCTCTTCTCAAGTTTCCGCAAGACCTGACGGTAGGAGAAGGGGACAACCTCAATCGGCAGTGGGAATGCGCCCAGGGTATCTACGAGCTTCTCCTCGGTGACCACCCAGACGACAAGCTTCGACAGGTCCGCCACCAGTTTCTCATAGAGGAGCGCTCCGCCTCCACCCTTGATTCCATTGAAATCGGGATCCACCTCATCCGCTCCGTCGATATTGACATCGATATGCGTGACATCGTTAATGGAGACCAGTCTGATGCCTGCCTCCTTCGCGAGTTCCGTCGTCCTCTGAGACGTGGAGACACCTCGGATCTTAAGACCCTCCCTCACCTTCTCACCAAGTTTCCGGATGGTGTAGAATACCGTGGAGCCTGTCCCGAGGCCCACGGTCATTCCCGACTCCACGAATTCCACCGCCTTCTCTCCTGCTCGCTGTTTGCTGTCCACGCCATCCCCTCCTTCCTGCTTCACCTGACTGTTTTCCTGACCGTTCCTCCTGAATGCTTTCCTTAGGATTTCCACGCAGGATCCTACCCGGTTCTCCTCAATAATTCCTTTTGTTTCTTTCCAGCATCCCTGTATGGACCGCCTCTGATTCCATCTTAACCTTTCACCCGGCCTTTGTATAGTTTCCTTCCGGCTCAAAGGGAGAACCCGCTGCAGTCTTCACGAAAGCTTCATTTCCTGTTTCCATTTCCACCGTCTTGTATTATGATAGGAATGGAGAGGAAGTGGTACGCATGTCATTTGATTTCAGAGATTACCAGGGAAAGAAAGTACATTTTATCGGAATAGGCGGAGTGAGCATGAGCGGTCTTGCCGCAGTGCTTTTGAATAACAATATCGAGGTGTCGGGATCGGATTTCAAGGAATCCCCCGCACTGGACAGACTAAGGAAAAAGGGTGCGAGGATCATCCTCGGACACCACAGGGAGAACATCACGGACCAGGACCTCGTGGTCTACACCGCGGCGATCCGCGAGGACAACGAGGAGCTCATGGAGGCGAGAAGCCGCGGCGTCAGGACCCTCGACCGGGCAGAATTCCTGGGCCACCTCATGAAGAACTTCAGGAACTCCATCGCCGTGTCAGGAACCCACGGGAAGACCTCGACGACGTCGATGCTCTCGTCCATCG
>DATISI010000051.1:0-2976 GCA_035581745.1 Clostridiaceae bacterium | reverse complement strand
CTGGACTTCTCCCCGCTCACCAAACTTGGAAACCTCACCAGTCATGAGGAGAGCAATGACGAGGAAATCCTCGAAAGGGTCCAGGACCAGAACATCGTCATCACCAAGGAACTTCCCCTATCGGGTGAACTGATTGAAAGGTTCCCTTCTTCGGTGAAGCTGATCTGTGAGGCCGGAACGGGCTATAACAACATCGACCTGGATGCGGCTCGCCGCAAGGGCATCACCGTCTGCAACGTCCCGGGCTACAGCACCGAGGCTGTCGCACAGCTTGCCGTGACCTTCATGCTGAACCTGAGTTCTTCGATGGTCCGTCAGCAGGTGATGATCCATGACCAGGACTTCACGAACTTCACCAGGCACCTTCAGGTCCCTCATCTAGAGATCCAGGACAAGACGCTGGGCATCATCGGGGCCGGCTCCATCGGGAAACAGGTCATGAGGGTCGCAAGAGCCCTTGGAATGGAAATCCTGACCTACAGCAGAACACCCAGGGTCTATGAGGATTCCCACATCAGGTCCGTGTCTCTTGACGAGCTCCTGAAGCAGAGCGACTTCGTCTCTCTGCATACCCCGCTCAATACGGAGACTAAGCATATGATCAACACAGAGAAGCTAAACCTGATGAAGCCTTCCGCGTTCCTCATCCATACCTCAAGAGGTTCACGCATCAATGAGGCTGACCTGATCCAGGCATTGCAGGACAAGGTCATCGCAGGTGCAGCCCTCGATGTCCTGGAGCTGGAACCTCCAAGACTGGACAATCCCCTCCTGTTCATGGACAATGTCATCCTTACCCCGCACATTGGGTGGAAGACTCGGGAATCCAGGCAGAGGCTAGTCGGACTCCTGGCTGGCAACATCTCTGCATTCGTCAAGGAAAGTCCAATCAATGTGGTAAGCCGATAGGCTCCAATCACTCAGACAACAAAAAAACTGTAGCATGGCTACAGTTTTTTTGTCGTCCAATGTTCCCTATTTTTACATGGTCAGTTCAATTCGAGTGTGACTGTTACATTCTGGCGTAACTGTTGAATTCCAGCTAAACTGTTCCATTTTTGCTGAACTCTTGACGTTCAGGCTGATTACCCGAAAATCACGGGGAAAGTGAAAGTGACAAAAGCTGCCCAGAGCCCGTAGAGCGGCAGATACCTGGTCACGGCACCCTGGATGGCAGAAGGGCCTGTCTTGTCCTTCAGGAACTTCATGTAGGTGAACATGATCCAGATAAGGTTCGCGCAGATCAGGACATTGACCCCCAGCACAGCGATCCTGTTGGGCGTGATGCCGTAGGAGGAAAGCCTGAAGATGATGGCAGAAAGGGCCACACCGTCGATGATGAGCGCAAGGGCGATCAGGGCGAGATTGATATAGTCCGAGATGCTCTTCTTCTCGTTCCTGCCGCTTTCCGTGATGGAGAATATGGTGACGACAAGGACCAGAAGGAGGATTCCATTGAAGGAGAGCAGGAAATTACGGTCAAGGAACGGATTCTTTCCTACCATGACCACGGTGATGAGGTAGGCGAAGAGCGTGACCAGCACAAGTGGGCTGAAGATCCGTGCGATATAGGGTGCGATGTTCCTGGCCAGCCTGAGGTTCTTCGTGATGAGGTAAGACGCCACGATGGATAAGGCTGCCGCACCGAAGAGGACGACATTCTCAAAATAGAACTCTGAGATGTCCATGCCCACAAAACTGAAGAGCTGCATGGTCAGTACGGAAAGAAGGATTCCACTGATTGCCATGGCGGCATACAGGATGGCGAACTCTCCATTGAACTTCAGGAAGGCAAGCCTGCTGCTTCCTTCTTCGAATTCATTGCCGGTGAAGGCGAACCCTGCCAGCACCCAGAGGAAGACCGGAAGATGCAGGTACGCGAGGATGATGCTGTCGCTCTGCTCCAGTGGCAGCGCATTCATGTAGATGACCGTGACCACGAATAGGGAGCCCAGGGTATACAGGATCTTCTTCCCTGATTTGTTATGGTATACAAAGTACGCCGCGATGAACGGAAGCTGTCCGAAGATGAGATTGATTGGGGAAATCGCTTCCTGGTCAATGTAATGCATGAGGATCCTGGTACTTGCGCCTGCGAGGATGGCCAGGATACCCATGAAGATGAAATCCTTCGGGATCCGGGTAGATTTCTCCACTTGCCTTGTCTCTTTAAAGTACAGCCTTTCATTCCAGACGGCAAGCACCTCTGAATCCGGGAATTTCTCCCATGCCGCTTCGAAAGACGTCCTGAAGGTTTCAGGGTCTTCCCGGTAAAGCCTTTCCAGCTCATGGGTGTCGGAAAGGTTGTCTATGATGATATTGTGCGTGTCCATAATGGCACCTCCAGATATTGTCAGATATGTAAGGTTTTCGGATGATTGGATCGCCTGTCAGGGATCATTCCTATGGAGTCTAAGCTTGAATCTTACCTCCCTGGATAGCAGGTCATCGCTTCAGGGAATTCATGACCAGATTCTCGAGGACTTCATATGTGTGTCCTCTTCTAGTCGTCCTTCGCGACGTGTCCGATAAGCCGCCCAGCTTGAAATCTTTCCGATATTCTTGAACGTGACGATTCGGCACAGAAGTTCTGTGAGTTTCCCAAACTTGCGGTAGAAGATGTTGAAAGTCAGATATGGAACCCGCTGCTTTCGTGCCGAAGGAATCCGCTTCAGGATGTTCCTGAAAGAATAGAGGTCGTTGTAGAATTCCAGATAGCCTTTATACAGTTCTTCACCCGTCATGTTCCTGGGCTTATAGACCACATGAGCAGTGTTATAGTGAGACAGGTTGAAATCTGTGATCCTCCCCTGTTCCAAGAGGCTGGCATGAAGCCGTGTCCCAGGGTATGGGGTGAGGATGTGAGAGGTCACGGTCTCGATCCGGTTATTCACCACCCACTCCAGGGTGCGCCGGAATACGGACGCATCGTCCTCATCCAGTCCGAAGACGAAGCTGGCATTGATCATGATTCCC
>DATISI010000050.1:0-3292 GCA_035581745.1 Clostridiaceae bacterium | reverse complement strand
CTACATCCTGTCGGATCTGGAGATCGAGGGCTTCAAGGTGGACGAGAAGCTCCTGGAGAGCCTTGGGATCAAGTTCAGGAAGGACATCGAGGAAGTGGAGACAGAAATCTACGACCTCTCAGGAGAGAAGTTCAACATCGGTTCCCCGAAACAGCTGGGCACCATCCTCTTCGAGAAGCTGGACCTTCCGGCGATGAAGAAGACGAAGACCGGCTATTCGACCAACGCGGATGTCCTCGAATCGCTCAAGGACAAGCATCCCATCATCGAGAAGGTGATGCTCTACAGGCAGCTGACCAAGATCTATTCCACCTATGTGGAAGGCCTCCGGATCGCCATCGACACCGATGGGAAGATCCATTCGAACTTCAACCAGACCCTTGCGACGACGGGAAGGCTCTCCAGCACGGAACCTAACCTCCAGAACATCCCCATCAAGTATGAGATGGGCAGGGAGATCAGGAAGGTGTTCATCCCGAACGACCAGGACAATGTCCTCGTCTCTGCGGACTATTCCCAGATCGAACTCAGGGTCCTCGCACACATCGCCGGGGACGAGAACATGATCCAGGCCTTCAACGAGGACATCGACATCCACAGGAAGACCGCGTCGGAAGTCTTCAACATCCCACTGGACGAGGTCACGCCAAGGCAGAGAAGCAACGCGAAAGCGGTCAACTTCGGTATCGTCTATGGCATCTCCTCTTTCGCCCTGTCCCTCGACCTCGGAATCACGAGGAAAGAGGCGGAAGAATACATCAGGATCTATTTCGAACGTTATCCGAAGGTCAGGGCCTACCTGACCGACATCGTCGAGGTCGCGAAAGACAAGGGCTATGTGACGACGATCCTGAACCGGAAACGGTTCATCCCGGAAGTGAACGACAGGAACAAGATGGTCCAGGCCGCAGGCATCAGGCTCGCCATGAACAGCCCGATCCAGGGAAGCGCTGCGGATATCATCAAGATCGCCATGGTGAAGGTGTTCAATGCCCTGAAGAAGAACAAGTTGAAATCCACCATGATCCTCCAGGTGCACGATGAGCTGATCCTCAATGTGCCCAAGGATGAGCTGGAGACCGTGAGGAAACTCGTCGTGGACGAGATGGAACATGCCATCGACCTGAGCGTGGAACTGAAGGCGGACAGCTCCGTCGGCGATTCCTGGTATGAGGCCTAGGGATGATCAGGATTGGACTGACAGGAGGGATCGCCTCCGGCAAGAGCACCGTCGCAAGATTCATCCGGGAGAACGGTATCGCAGTCATTGACGCAGACGGGATCGCACGGGAGGTCCTTACGCTCTATCCGGCGATCCTCGATTACCTGAAGGAGAGATACGGAAACCGCATCTTCAGGGAAGGCGAGCTGGACAGGAAAGCCCTGGGGAACATCATCTTCAGCAATGAGGAGGAACGCAGGGCATATATGGAGGTCATCATCCCCTTCATCCGGAAGGAGATCGGGATCAGGATGCAGGCCCTCGAGGACGACGGTGAATCCGTCGTGGTCCTCGACGCTCCACTCCTCTTCGAGGAAGGCCTCCATGAGGAGATGGATTATACCATCCTCGTCTTTTGCGAACCCGAGGTGCAGATGGCGAGGCTGATGAGTCGGGACACCCTGACACGGGATGAGGCACTCAGTCGCATCAGGAGTCAGATGGACATGGACAGGAAATTACGCTGCGCAGACTTTGTAGTGGACAACAGTTATGATTTGGACGGGACGTTTGACGAATTAGGAATGATATTTTCCAAGATAGGGATAGGGAATGAAGAATAGAAAAAGAAAGAAAAGACCGGTACTTGGCATCCTCCTTCCGCTGCTGATCCTCACACTTGCCCTGACAGGCTATGTCCTGTATGTGGAGCTTTTTCCGATGAGATACAGCGAGACGGTGGAGCAGTACGCTGCCGAGACCGGGCTGGACAGTGACCTCATCTATGCCGTCATCCATACGGAGTCGAAATTCCGTGAGGATGCCGTGTCCCCTATGGATGCCAAAGGGCTCATGCAGATCAACGAGATCACGGGTGAATTCATCTCCGAAAAACTGGAGATGGCCGATTTTTTGGATGGGGACCTTTTCATCCCGGAGACGAACATCCGGATGGGTACCTGGTACCTGTCCTACCTCATGGAACTGTTCGGTGGAGAGACGGAAGGCCTCGCGGCCTATAACGCCGGTCCATCAAGGGTTCGTTCCTGGCTTGCCAATCCGGAATATGGAGATGGCACGAACCTGACGAATATTCCGTTCAAGGAGACAGAAAACTATGTCATGAGAGTCCGGCAGAGGCAGAAGATCTACAGGGTCCTCTACTTCTGGAACTGAAGAAATGAAAAGCGTTCCATGCACGGTTTTGTGCAGGGAACGCTTTTTATGGTCTGTAGGACGGATGATGAGTCCTGCCTGGCAGGTTCCAGGAAAATGAGCCTGAGTGCTAGCTGACCTTTCTCCTTGGTCTCCCGTGATAGGCGACGAGGGCGGTGAGTGGAGCCATGGCGAAGGTGCGTCTTGCAGCCTTCACGCGGCCTACCGGAGCAGCAAGTCCGGTTCTCGCCTCCACGACCTTTGTCGAGGACAGGACGAGGATGGAGGTGCCGGGGATGTTCACGCTTGGAGCGGTGACAATGCCGAAAGGCTCGCTGCCGGACTTTTCCTTGTCTACAAGGACCTTCCACTGGCCGATGGGGAGGTCAAGGGTGATGCTCTCCTTATTGCCGTTGATGGCCACGAGGATGGTGCCTTCATCGTCTCCGTTCGCATGGTTCGTGAGGAGGTAGGCGACGACGTTCCTGTCCCTGAGTCTCAGGCTGTCGCTCTGCTCCGTCCCATAGAAGATGATGTTGTTCTGGACATCCTGAGCGAGGTTCATACGGAAAGCCTTCCTGCTCTTCCTGAGGGCGATGAGGCCCTGATAGTATCTGAAGACGTCGATGTTCTTGGTCTTGAGGTCCCAGTCCAGCTGGTTCACCCGGTCTCCGGACCTGTAGGAGTTCTCGTCCCCGTGCTTGGTACGGAGGAACTCCGAACCGGCATGGATGAAGGGGATGCCCTGACAGGTCATGACGATGGCGTCAGCGAGCTTGTTCTGTGCGACGATCTCGTCCTCCGGGACACTGTGGTTCACGGATTTCAGCTTGTCGAAAAGCGTATGGTTGTCGTGTGCGGCGACATAGTTGATGGACTGTGAGGTGACGTTCGCCCAGGGGTGGTCTGAATAGAACACGTTCCCGTAGGAGACCTGAGGATGGTACACCGCGCCGGTGACGCCGAACTTGATGC
>DATISI010000049.1:0-4083 GCA_035581745.1 Clostridiaceae bacterium | reverse complement strand
AATCTCAGGAGGATGGATGGTTCATCACACATTGGGCTCTGCCGTAGATGACGAACCGCTTTAGAATCACGGCATGACAAAAGCCAGCCCTGGACATCAGGATGCCTGACGTCGGAGCTGGCTACTACCAAATAATGGCAGGTTTCGTTTCTATATAAAAGTCTTCATCTCCCACTCCAAAGGTTCCTATCCGGATTTCCTTCAGACAGGCCAGATGAGCTGGTCGGGAATGGTGATTATCCGTAAAAAGAAGAAAACAGCCTAACATCGTTAGACTGTACTCTTAATGGTAGCGGGGAAAGGACTCGAACCAATGACCTTCGGGTTATGAGCCCGACGAGCTACCAACTGCTCCACCCCGCGATATTAAATTGGTGCTGAAGACCGGAATCGAACCGGTACGGTGTTTTCGCACCGCAGGATTTTAAGTCCTGTGCGTCTGCCAGTTTCGCCACTCCAGCACGGCATGGTAGCGGAAATAGGACTTGAACCTACGACCCTTCGGGTATGAACCGAATGCTCTAGCCAGCTGAGCTATTCCGCCATCTCGTGCTGCACCGCCTCTCAGCGACAAGTTTTATTATATAGGAACTACCCTGACCTGTCAACACTAAAAAGCAACTTTCTTTCCATATGTATTTTGAAAATCCCGTAACCCTAGGGCCCCAGCGGAAAATAGCAACGAGAAAACGGGAAAAAATTAAGCCCGGATAACTCCGGGCATAATGATTAGTTCCCTTTTCTGCTCTTGGAACGAACTTCCTGATGCTTCTTATAGTCTGACATCTTCTCTTCGCTGTCCTTCATGAACTTGGTCATGATGTCCTCGAAGCTGGTCGGTGCCGGTGCCTTTTTCTGGACTGGCTGATGCCATTCGACTTCGGCCGGTCTTACAGTCTTTTTCTGGACCGGTGCTGCCTGCTTGATAGACAGACTGATTTTCCCGTTAGGATCCACACCCAAGACCTTGACTTTTATTTTGTCGCCTTCCTTCAAAAATTCCTTGATATCCTTTACGTAGCTATCGGCAACCTCGGATATGTGTACCAACCCGGTTTTACCCATTAGATCGATAAAAGCGCCAAAATTAGTGATGTTAACGACAGTTCCTTCTACAATGTTTCCTACCTCTAAGGTCATGTTTATAAGAATCCTCCTTAAGTTTGTGTATGTTATAAATAATAACCGAATTAGTTCGAAGAATCAATAACAGGAATTTCTCCTGGTTTCAATAATCCGAGTCTTGTCCTCGCATTCTTGATAATGAACTCATCCGTTTTCGTCAGCTCGACGCTGTGCGTCAGGATTTCGTTCTCCGCCTTGGCTTTCTCGAGTTCCTGTGTCTGGAGGCTGATGTTGCTCTTGATCCTGTTCATGGTGACCTGCTGGTTATAGATGGTAACCCCCATGACCACGACGAAAAGGAGTATGGATATCCTTCTGAAAAGATTGCCAAGCTTCATGCAAAAACCCCCCAAGAATCAATATATATCCATTTTAGATGCAAATGGAAGAATATACAAGATTTTTATACGTCGGTATCCTCTTCACCTTCGAGGATTTCGTACATGGCTTCCGCATTTTCCTTCCTGACATGCTCTGCGATATGCAGGATCCTTGCAAGGATTTTCCTTTGCGCGAAGGAGATTTCAATGATATCTCCCTCTTTGACCTCAGTGCCCGCCTTGGCCACCTTCTCGTTGATCTTCACGCGGCCGCCGTCACAGGCTTCTTTGGCCACCGTCCTTCTCTTGATGATCCGGGATACTTTCAGGTATTTGTCTAATCTCATCTTTCACCTCATCACGTCGGATCTTCTCCCGGTTTCGAACCAGGGATCCGGACTGTCCTCTTTTTTTATTATGCTATAAAGCTGGGTGCATCCTGTGAAGACCGTATGGCATTTCTATTAACGATAGGGATTTCTTTGGAGAAAACGCATCGTTTCTCCCCCATTCCGTCCTCCACATCTGCTCCTCGTTTAAAAAGTACACGCCAACAAGCTAGTCAGCGTGTACCTTTAATCGATCGATTATGTTAAGTCTTAAGATTTATCAGCCCTTTTTTGTCTTTGTCTTTTTCTTGGGAACTGTGTTCACTCTGGCTTTCAGGTCTTTACCTGCTTTGAATGAAGGAGCTTTGGAAGCCGCAATCTTGATTTCTTCCTTGGTTCTTGGGTTCCTGCCGACTCTTTCTTTTCTTTCTCTGACTTCGAATGTTCCGAAACCAACGAGCTGGACTTTCTCACCCTTCTCAAGACTCGTGACAACCGCATTCATGAATGCCTTAAGCGCAACCTCTGAATCTTTTTTGCTCAGATTGCTTTCTTCCGCCATTGCTGTAATTAATTCTGCTTTGTTCACAACTAATTCCTCCTTATATTCTAATAATAGAAACTACTTCTCTTATTCCACAAAAGTATTGGAAACCCTTCTTTTTTAAAGGTTTTTTTCAAATATTTTTGCAAGATCCCAGTATCTGTCCAATTCCTGGAGGTTCAGGTCGTGGAAAGTGGCTCTGTCAGCCAGTATGAGCTCCTCCATTTTTCGGATTCTGGAGATAAATCGATCCGTAGTGTTATTCAACGATATCTCCGGATCCACATCGATGAACCTCGACAGGTTGACTACAGCGAAGAGCAGGTCACCCAGTTCCTTTCCTGCCTCAGTCAGATCCTTCTTCTCAAGCGCTTCCTTCACCTCAAGGATCTCCTCGGTGATCTTGCCGAAGACAGGCGCGATGTCATCCCAGTCAAAACCATATTTCTTCGCCTTCTTCTGCACCTTCTCCGCGCGGGACAGGGAAGGATAGTGTTTCGAGATGCTGGAGACCGCGTCCACCACGGACCCCTCCTTCTTCTCCTTCTTCTTGAGCTCTTCCCACTGGACGAGGACCTCGTCAGAGGTCATCTCCCTGTCCTTCTCGAACACATGGGGATGCCTTGAGACCATCTTCTCGGAGACCTTCCTCACCACCTCATGGATGTTGAACTCCCCATCCTCACGGCCGATCACACTGTGCAGGAGCACCTGAAGGAGCACATCCCCCAGTTCCTCCGACATCATGTCCGGATCCTTCAGGTCGATGGCTTCCAGGGTCTCATAGGATTCCTCGATAAGGTAGCGCTTCAGGCTCTCATGGGTCTGTTCCCTGTCCCATGGACATCCGTCATCCGCGCGCAGCCTCTCCACGATCCTGTTAAAGGTATAGAAGTCATACTGTCCCGGTTTCTCCGGAAGATACACGGAGGTCAGGTGGTCGATATCTTTCTGCCAGTCGAGCTCATAGAGCCTGATGGTCCTCACGGACTCCAGAGGCGTTCCTGCCGCCCGGACATAGACTATCTCCTCTTCATCGTCCATATACGCGCTAAGGGCGAGTTTGACCCTTCCTGCGACATACTGGGAATAAACCTGGGTGATGATCGTGCCTTTCGAGAAATCCGGGCTCTCCTGCTCGATATTCAGGGCGTCGATGATCCTTAGACCCTTGACCGGATCGATACCGAGCGTCTCGATCATCGCATCGATGAAACTCACTGCCGGATATACCTTATACTCGAGGTTCCTTTCTTTCGCCGCTTCCATGATCTTGAACACGGAGGACTCTGCCACCTGAGGGTGCCCAGGCACCGCATAGACGACATCCCCTTTAAGCGCTTCACCGATGATGAAGTCCCTGATGGCGTCATAGACCGACTCGAAATCCTCAGATTCCTCATAGAACCTGTCCAGTGCCTCGAAGGGGATCCCTTCCTCTTCCAGGAAACCCACCGTGGGGTGTTCCCTTGTCCTCAGGAATAGTGGTCCCTCCTTCAAAAGTTTCAATGTTCCGATTGTCAGGGCATCATGGTTTCCCGGCCCCAAACCTGCAATATGGATCACAATAGCATCTCTCCTCTGCTTCTTCATTCGTCCGGACCCTCTCTTCGTTCCTCAAGCCTCCATGTCATATGGAAATCCTGTGTTCCTACTGACTGGGAGCCTGATGGATCCGATCCGGCAACGGGCATTCCCGCTTGCTTTTCTTCAAATATAGGGCAAAAAACACCTGTTTTCCACCCCCATCCCACAATAATCCCAA
>DATISI010000048.1:0-2753 GCA_035581745.1 Clostridiaceae bacterium | reverse complement strand
ATAAGTGTCATGTAAGTGAAAAGGATTTTCAAGCAAGTGGATTGAAGTTTCACGAAAGTGAAAAGGATATTCGTGAAAGTGAATTGAAGTTTCATTAAAGTGAAATGGAATGTCATGAAAGTGCATCGGAATGGAGATGTCCTCCTGCGGGGTGGCCTTCACCCGACTGATGTGGAAATGCCAGACGGAATCATCAAAAACGACAACTAAAATAAAGAGCGAGGTAAGATCAATTGAAAAAAATAAGGAAACTATTAATGTCTACTGCCCTGGTTACCGCTATGGCGATCACAGTATCCGCATGCGGTATGGTCGAAAGGACCCAGGAGTCCATTGACGGAACCGTGCTTGCGACTGTGGGCGATGTGGAGATCACACAGAAGGAACTGACAGAAGAAGCGAAATCCTATATCGACTCCCTGAAGAGCCAGTATGGCGAAGAAGCCCTGGAGACTCCGGAGGGCAAGGAAGTTGTTGCCCAGCTTAAGGTTGATCTGCTGAATGCTCTGGTAGAGATGGAAATCCTGAACAAGAAGGCTGACGAGATGGGAATCGCGAAGGATTCCGAAGACGTCACAAAGTCCGTCGAGGAGAGGATCACCACCATCAAGACCATATATGGCGGGGATGATGCGAAGTACCTTGAAGGACTGACCTCCATGGGTTACACCGAGGAGTCATACAAGGAATTCGTCCGTGAGGAAGTCAGAAGAGGAATGCTCTATGAAGAACTCGTGAAGGATGTCACCGCATCTGAAGAGGATGCCCTGACCTACTACAATGAGAACAAGGCCGCTTACACGGATAAGGCTGGAGCGACCATCTTCCATATCTATTTCGGAACGGATGAGGCTGCGAAGACAGCGGCAGACGAAGCGATGGCTAAAATCAAGGGCGGAGCCGATTTCGCGGCGACAGCGGCGGAATACGGAAAGGACTCCACAGCGACAGATGGTGGAGAACTTGGATACTTCGCTTATGACACCACAGAGCTTTATGCAGACTTCATGGACAAGGTGAAACCGCTCAAAGAGGGTGAAATCTCCGAAGTGGTCCAGTCCACTGCAGGATACCATATCATCAAGGTCACAGGCGTGAAGCCAGTGGATGTACTGAAGCCTTTCGCGGAAGTGAAGGATGAAGTCACCCAGGAAGTGCTCGCGAAGAAGAAGAGCGATGCGTATGCAGCCAAGATGGAGACCTGGAGAGAAGAACTCAAAGTGAAGACTTTCGAGGACAAGATCGGCTAGGACCCCTTAAGGGTTCCCGGCATGAAATGAATGAGATTTGAAGATAGGGACTGCACCGGTTTTGCGACTGGTGCAGTCTTCGTTCGTGAGGAGGAAAAGGATGGGAAAGCGCTATGAGACGGAAAGGCTGGTCCTGAAGGTCCTTGAGGAAAAGGACGCAGGAATGGTCCTCGAGTATTATGACAGGAACAGGGAATTCCTCAAGGAATGGGAACCGGTCAGGACGGATGCATTCTATGAGAAGGCGTTCCATGAGAAGGAGCTCCGGGAGGACATGAAGAAGATGGAGAAGAGGGAAGGCCTGAGGCTGTGGATCTTCCTGAAAGGGGAGGAGACGCGGGTCATCGGAGCTGTCGCTTTCAGCAACATCGTCCGGGGCGTCTTCCAGTCCTGCCACCTGGGCTACAAGCTGGACAGGGATGCCGTGGGAAAGGGTTATGCGAGAGAGGCCGTGGCACGAGGTGTAAGGATCATGTTCGACGAACACCATCTCCACCGTATCGAGGCGAACATCATGCCGAGGAACACCTCCTCGAGGCGTGTGGTGGAAAGCCTTGGATTCGAAGCGGAAGGACTTGCAAGGAAATACCTCAGGATTGGAGGCGTATGGGAGGACCACATCCACTGGGTCATCCTGAATGAGGCGGAAGAGCAGTTTTGAAAACCCTGTGGTTGATGGTATAATATGTCCAAGATTGGAAAAGATCGAAAGCAGGAACTGAACAGGAACGGAACCTGAAGGGAGTAGGACTGCGGAGGATGCGGCGTCTATAACCAGAGGTGGATCAGGTGAAGATATCGTTAGGAAAGGAAGGTGCGGGATGAATTTCATCATCAAGTCAGGTCTCATGATTGTGGGAAGTGTTTCCCTTGTGCTCGGCATGGTCGGGATCTTCCTCCCTGTCCTGCCCACGACACCCTTCTTCCTCCTGAGCGCGGCATGCTATGTCAGAAGCTCAGACAAGGCCTATCAGAGGCTCATCAGTAATCCCCTTGTCGGAAGATATATCGCGGAGTACCGTGAGAATGGGACGATTCCCCTCAGGATGAAGGTCATCGCCATCCTGATGCTCTTCTCTGGAATCCTCCTCACTTCCATCTACTTCACAGACAGCACCTTTGTACGTGTCGTGCTCGGTGTGGTCGCAGTGTCGGTCGCGACCTTCATCGCGACAAGGAAATCCTCGTCATAGGAAATCCTCGGCATAGGGAGTCTTCGACTGGTAGGTCTATGGCCTGGGGAGTCTGCGGTGTAGGAAGTCAACGGTGTAGGATAGACATGAGGAAAGTCCGGGAAGTTGGAAAAGCCTTTAAAGGGCTTTTTTGCTTTTACGGGGTTATTTGGGATTATTGTGGGATGGGGGTGGAAAACAGGCGTTTTTTGCCCTATATTAGAAGAGAAGCAAGCGGGGATGCCCGTTGCCGGATCGGATCCATCAGGCTAGAAGTCAGTAGGGATACAGGGTTTCCATACGACATTGAGGCTTGAAGAGTGAAGAGAGG
>DATISI010000047.1:0-5926 GCA_035581745.1 Clostridiaceae bacterium | reverse complement strand
CCTCTCTTGAGAGTTCCTCAGAGGATTTCTGCCTTTCCTCGGTAGCCTTGCAGATGGTGTTGAAGGCTACAAACTCTTTCGAGACCATCGCGATGTTGCCTATGAGTCTTAACCAGTTCGATTGTTTCTCTGTTGTCTGGGAAACCACACACACCTTTCTTTTCAAAGGGGTATGGATCTCTCCGGTACTTGTGATATAGGCGGTATTCTCGCACCAGCCGTTTATCCCGATCACCTCGGGGTGTTCACTATCGCCCAGGATAACGATCTGGTATCCCTTGCGGTAATGTTCACTGACCTTCTTCTGTATGTTGATGACATAGGGACAGGTCAGGTCGATGATCTCGACACCTTTCGCCCTAAGTCCATCATAGACCTCCATGGCGACACCATGGGTCCTGATGATTACGGTATCCTCAGGTTCAAGACGCTCGATATCCTGAGCGGATATCTCTAGGATCTTGTCCTGTCTCAGCCTGTCGGTGACATCTTTATTGTGAATCAGGGGACCTAGCGTATAAGTCTTTCCTTTTTCCCTCTTGATGGTAAAAGCCTGATTCACAGCCCGTTCCACTCCGAAGCAGAATCCGGAATTACGGGCCCGAATGATTTCTCTCATGCCTCCACTCCTTGCGTCTATGGACAAAGCATATTGCCTCACATATACAGTTTAATATTTTCACCATGAAAAATAAAGTGAGTTTTATGAAATTTAATAAATTAGACGCTATTTATTAAGTTTGTCCTATCCACTGAACTTATATTATACCTTATTTCATGACTATTATCCATGTATTTAGCCATACATGCTGTCAATCGCCGGATTAACCCTTTAAATCAGGTCTCAATATCGTTGCTCCATGTAGATACACCATGGCTTTCGGCGTTTTTCCTTCATAGTGGATCATGATCCGGATGCATTTCTGAAGGGAACCCGTCACTTTCATCTCATTGAAGTGCATGAGGGCAGTTTCCGTAAGTCCCCTTTCCAGTCTCAGGAACATGCCTGGATAGGCACTTTGGATATCCTCCGTCACGGAGAACACCACGGAGATGATCCTCTCCGGTTCCAGCGTGTTCGCTTCCATCAGTCGGTCATATAGTTCCAGCGTCCTCATTCTAATCTCATCGGGCGTGTCATTCTCCACGGTCGTGGCCCCTCTCAGCGCGGTCATCATACGGAACTACCCGCCAGGTGCCCGGTGGAGAAAGCAATCTGAAGATTGAACCCTCCGGTGAGGGCGTCGACATCAATCAGCTCGCCGGCAAAGAAGAGGTTGTCGACCAGTTTCGATTTCATGGAACTTGGGTCGATTTCCAATGTGCTGACGCCTCCCCTCGTGATGATGGCTTCATTGATGGATTTCACGCCCGTGATATCCACCTCGAAGTTCTTGAGGAGATGACCGAGCACCCTTCTTTCCTCCCTGGTGATGCTGTGCACCTTCTTCATGGGATCGATTTTCGAAAGGCTGACCACAACAGGAATCAGCTTGGAAGGCAGGAGGTCATCCAGGGAATTCCTGAAATCCTTGTTCGCGTATTTCGCGAAATCCCGCATGAGCCTCAGGTCGAGCTCATTCATGTCGAGGGCCGGCTTGAGGTCGATGATCCCCTTTGCCTTTCCGCCCTCATAGTATGCCGAAGAGGACAGGATGATCGGCCCGCTGATTCCGAAGTGGGTGAAAAGCATCTCTCCAAAATCCTCATAGACCTTTTTCCTGCCATTTCTGAGCGTGAACCGGACGTTCTTCAGGGAAAGCCCCTGGAGTTCCTTGATGAAGGGATTGCTGCATACCATGGGGATCAGGGAAGGTTTCAGCGGAACGATGGTGTGACCCGTTTTCGCGATGATCTGGTGGAGCATCGCATCCGATCCTGTTCCGAAGTAGGATGCCCCTCCTGATGCGAAGATATAGACATCCCCCTGGATTTCCCCCTTGTTTGTCTGAAGGGAGCTGATCCGTCCTTCTTCCAGGACGATGTCCGTGACAAGGGTGTTCATCCGCGTGGTGATCCCCCTGTCCAGCAGTTCCTGCTGGAAGACCGCGATGACATCGGAAGATTTGTCAGATTCCGGGAATACCCTGTCCCCTCTCTCCACCTTCAGTTTGAGGCCCCTTTTGATGAAGAAGTCCATGGTATCGAGATTCGTGAAGGAATAGAGCGCACTGTAGAGGAATTCCCTGTTCTTCGGGATATTCTCGAAGAATTCACTGATGTCCTTGCTGCTGGTGACATTGCACCTTCCCTTACCTGTGATGAAAAGCTTCTTTCCGATATTTCCGTTACGGTCGATGAGCGTAACCCTGTTCTCTTTATTCTGGCTGGCACTGATGGCGGCCATGAGCCCCGAAGGACCTGCACCAACAACGATGACATTTCTGATTCTGACCATCTCCTTACGGCACTGAGGCCGTCATTCTTTACATCACATTATACTCCATTTTCCAGTGTCACATCTGCACACACGAAAAAAAGGGACTGCGGCTAACCGCAATCCCTCTGGATATCTTCTAGTATTCGCCCTGGGCAGCCATGGCTTTCGCCACTTTGTCGAATCCTGCGATGTTGGCACCTGCAACGAGGTTGTATCCAAATCCGTAAGCTTCTGCAGCGTCTCTGGCGTTGTTGTGGATGTTGACCATGATCTGGTGGAGTTTCTGGTCAACTTCTTCACTTGTCCAGGACAGTCTCATGCTGTTCTGGGACATCTCAAGTCCTGATACGGAGACTCCGCCCGCGTTTGCAGCCTTGGAAGGTCCTACAAGCACGTTGTTCGCCATCATGTACTGGACAGCCTCGTTTGTGCAAGGCATGTTCGCGCCTTCACAGACGTACTTGATCTTGTTCTCTACGATCATTTTCGCGTGCTCAAGATGGATGTCGTTCTGAGTCGCACAAGGCATCACGATATCGACCTTTCTGCCCCATGGCTTCTCGCCTGGGAAGAATTCCACGCCGAACTTGTCCGCATAGTCCTTGACCTTGTCTCTTCCTGAGTTTCTCATCTCTACGAGATAGTTGATCTTCTCTGGAGTGACGACACCGTTAGGGTCATACACATATCCATCTGGTCCGGAGATTGTGACAACCTTGCCGCCCATTTCCGCAACCTTGGCACAGACACCCCATGTGACGTTACCAAAACCTGATGATGCGACGGTCTTGCCTACGATGCTGTCTCCCTCGTGCTTGAGGATCTCATTGCAGAAGTAGACGATTCCGTATCCAGTCGCTTCAGGTCTGATCAGGGATCCACCGAATGGAAGTCCTTTTCCTGTCAGGACGCCGTTCTCGAAGGAACCTTTGATTCTCCTGTAGTATCCGAAGAGGTATCCGATCTCACGTCCACCAACTCCGATGTCTCCAGCCGGTACATCCACATCTGGTCCGATATGTCTGTAGAGCTCAAGCATGAAGGCCTGGCAGAATCTCAGGATTTCCGCGTCTGACTTTCCTCTAGGGTCGAAGTCAGAACCACCTTTTCCGCCGCCCATAGGAAGGCCGGTGAGGGAATTCTTGAGTGTCTGCTCAAATCCCAGGAACTTGATGACAGACAGTGTAACGGAATTATGGAACCTCAGACCGCCTTTGTATGGTCCGATGGATCCGTTGAACTGAACCCTGTATCCTCTGTTGACCTGTACTTTGCCCTGGTCGTCAGTCCATGTCACCTTGAACATGATCTGTCTTTCAGGCTCAACGAATCTCTCCAGGATGTTCTTCGTGATGTAGTCTGGATTCTTCTCGATGATCGGCTTCAGTGTCGGAAGGACTTCCTCTACCGCCTGGATGAATTCAGGTTCACCAGGATTCTTTTTCTTGACATTCTCGATAACACACTCGATGTATTCCGTAGGACTAAGCGTGGTTTTTACCATTATTTGTACCCCCAAAAAATTAATCATTAAAATCACAAACGATTTCAACAGCTCTCATCTTCTATTCTACTATCTTTTTAATCGAATATGTAGTCAAAACTGAACTTTAGTACCTTCCCATAAAAACCTTTACATTCTTAATTATTGTGTAAATAATTTAAGAGTTTGTGCGGATTGTTGCAGGATAGCTACAATTAATTGTCAGGTTCATAATCCACTCTTAGTTGTAGATGTCATATTTCTTCCAGATCTCCTCGAGGGTGTTGAAGGTTTCAGACACATGGTCCTTCCGCTTCAGTCCTACTGCGATGATGAGTGCGTTGATCACGCTCATCGGTGCCACGAGGGAGTCGACAAAGGAAGCCATGTTGCTCTGCGCAATCAGACTGAGGTCAGCTCTTGCCGCCAGAGGGGAAAGAAGGCTGTCTGTGATGACACAGATCTTGGCTCCCCTTTCTTTGGCGAAATCAAGCACCTCTATGGTCTTGTTCGAATATCTGGGGAAGCCGATCCCGATAATCAGGTCCTTGTCGCTGATCTTCAGCATCTGTTCGAAGATGTCGCTGATCCCGTGATTGAGGGAATTGACATTCTCCAGGATGAGGTTGAGATAGAATGCGAAGAAATCCGCCAGTGTGCTGGAACTTCTCAATCCAATGATATAGATGTTCCGCGCTTCAAAAATGGACTCTACAAAGGAATCGAAAGTCTTCTGGTTGATTTTCTCCAGGGTTGACCGGATATTCTCCATATCCGCCTTGAGCACACCTTTAAGGGCATTTTCCGTGCTCACGAGGTCCTTCGTGATTTCAAGCCTCTGTACGGTTGTCAGTTTGACCTTGACGAGATCCTGGAGCGATTTCTGGAGTTCAGGGTAGCCCTCGTAACCCAGTTCATTGGCGAATCTGACTACCGTTGATTCACTTACCCCGACATTCACACCAAGTTTTGACGCTGTCATGAAGGCCGCCCTGTCATAATGCTTCAGAATGAATTCTGCAATCAGTTTCTGTCCCTTGCTCAATTTGGAGAACCTGCTCTGGATATTCCTCATGAGGTCGTCTCTATTTCCTTCCATACTCATCACCTTTACCCAATTTTTCCGGTTTCCGCCTATTCGATTCCTCGCCAAAACAGTCACCTGATATAGTTCAATCATACTACAAATCACAATAAAATGAATAATAAATTTGAATAAGTTGCAACTTTTATTTCATGAATTAGATTTTAATCCTGCACAGCATCCTCCCATCCTGCAGCATGTATTACAGGCTCTTGGGATTTTCCTTACTGACATGGCTTCGATGTACACTTTTCCATGGAGTCTCTGCGGTATGTGGATCAGGTTTACAATATCATCATATCCATATTAATTATTATGTAAACTATTTAGGATTAGGAGAGGCCACCCTTGGATGTCTATCATCCCGGATGGCCTTTTATGCTCAGTTGATGATCTGCTGCTGCTGTTCAGGATCTTCCGCCAGAATGACCTCTGGCCGTTCAGGTGCTTTGATCTCTTTCTTCAGTTCCTTCAGACTGGTGAATCCGAACTGGATCAGGAAATCATCCGTCGTCCCGTAAAGCCTTGGCCTTCCCGGTGCATCCTTCCTGCCCACTTCCTTGATCAGGTTCTTCTCCGTCAGTTTCTGCAGGACATACTCACTGTTGACCCCTCTGATCTCATCGATCTCCAGCCGGGTCACCGGCTGTTTGAATGCGATCACGGAAAGGCACTCCAGAGCCCCCTGTGAGAGTCCCTGCCTTTCGTTCACCCCGAGAAGCTCACGAAGGTATGCGGAGTGTTCCTCCTTGGTCGCAAGCTGCAGCCTGTCTTCCAGGACAAGCAGTTTCAGTCCCCGTTCCGCCTGTTCCAGGGATTCCTGGTAGCCGGAGACAATCGCGTCGAGAACCGTCTGTGAGACACCGAGGATCTTCATGAGGTCCCGGTTCTTCACGGAGTCTCCCGCAGCGAAAAGGATGCTCTCCAGTGCGCCTGTGAGCTTCCCCATATCATGGACTTCCTTCAGTTCAAGCTGTAT
>DATISI010000046.1:0-8817 GCA_035581745.1 Clostridiaceae bacterium | reverse complement strand
TGCGGAGCAGTTCACGGAAATCGAGAAGACCATCCGGGAAATCGAAGAGGAGCGGGAACACCTCGACTATGAGATCGACGGGGTCGTCATCGCCATCGATGACATGCGGACGAGGGAACTCCTCGGCTATACGATCAAGTTCCCCAAATGGGCCATCGCTTATAAATTTGAAGCGGAAGAGGCAGTGACGAAGCTCCTGGATGTGGAGTGGAACGTGGGAAGGTCCGGAAGGGTCGCCCCAACAGCACTCCTCGAACCCGTCGAGCTTGGCGGGGTCACGGTGAAGCGTGCCACGCTGAACAACATGGACGACATCCGGAAGAAAGGGGTGAGGATTGGTGCAGATGTCCTCGTGCGGAGGTCCAACGACGTCATCCCGGAAATCCTTAGCACCGTCAGCGAGAACCTGGAGGGTACGGAGGAGATTGTCCCACCAGCGGTATGCCCGTCCTGCGGGACAGAACTCATCCTCACCGGTGCCCACTACTTCTGTGAGAACACGCTGTCCTGCCGGCCTCAGATGGTGAAGAGCCTGGTGCACTACACCTCGAGGGACGCGATGAACATCGAAGGGCTGAGCGAGAAGACCGCGGAGCAGTTCTACGAGAGCCTTGGGATCAAGAGCATCTCCGACATCTATGCGATAAAGAAGGAGGACCTTCTGGGACTCGAGAAGTTCAAGGACAAGAAGGCGGACAAACTCCTCAAGGCCATCGAAGATTCGAAGCAGCGGGACCTCCATGCCTTCATCTATGCGCTTGGCATCCCGAATGTGGGCAACAAGACCGCAAGGGACCTTGCCGAAGCCTTTGGCAGCCTGCAAGGCGTGCAGAACGCGACCTATGACGAACTGGTCGCCGTACCGGATGTCGGAGGAATCGTCGCGGAGAGCATCCTGGAGTTCTTCAGGAGCCCCGTTGTCCTGACAGAGCTCGGCAAGATCCTCGAAAGAGGCGTCCAGCCGAAATCCACCCATGTCGTGAAGACGGAGAGTCCATTCACGGACAAGACCGTGGTGGTCACGGGAAGCATGCAGAACTTCTCCAGGAAAGAGATCGAGGAGAAGCTGATCTCCCTTGGCGCAAAAGTGTCCTCCTCCGTTTCCAAGAAGACGGACTATGTCGTCTATGGGGAAGAGGCGGGTTCGAAGCTGCAGAAAGCGAAGGACCTTGGTGTCCAGACGCTGACCGAGGACGAGTTCCTGAGAATGGCAGGTGAATGATATGAAGCAAGGAGAGTATCAGCTCGAAGACTTCAGCTATCTCGTCCTGAACTTCCTGTGCTGGCTGTTCGTGGTCATCATCTCCCTCGCGCTCATCGCGACGGTCCTGACGACCTACCATATCTGGTATGTGCCCTACTTCAACACCTATCTCAGCCTTCAGCTCAGTCTGGCCACGGGGATGCTCCTCTGGGGCGTGAAATTCCTCATCGACTCGAAGAAATATCCGAGAAACCGGCTCTACGCCATCATAGCCCTTGTTTTGTCGGTCCTCAGCATGTTTTTTATCTATACGAATGTGATATGACGGGGCGGATATGTTAAAATAGAAAAAGTAAATAAGAATAGGCATAAAACAGTATTTTCATAAATGCTGTTTTAAGCGTTTATTGGAGGAATAAAATGTCTGTTTCGAAAAAGGACGTGGACTATATCGCGGAGCTCGCAAGGCTCAAATTCACGGAAGAAGAAAAGGAAGGTTTCATCGAGGACCTGAACAATGTCCTCGGGTATATCGACAAGCTCAGTGAGCTGGATACGGAGAACGTCGACATCCTGGTGAATCCAATCTATATCGAGAATGTCTACAGGGAAGATGTGGTCGAGGAGTCCCTGACCCAGGAAGATTTCCTGCAGAATGCTCCGGACCGTGTCGAAGACTATTTAAGGGTTCCAAGTGTCTTGGGATTGGAGGAATAAAGCGTGAAGATATTCGAATATAAAGCCCATGAGATCAAGGATTTATTAAAGAAGGGCGAAGTGAAGAGTGAGGAAGTCGTGGAGTCCTTCCTTGGAAGGATCGACAACGTCGACGGACGTGTAGGCGCATTCCTCCATGTCGACAGAGAAGGCGCGCTGGCACAGGCGAAGGCTTATGACAGAGGCGAGAAGAAGGACGGGATCCTTTCCGGAATCCCTGTGGGGATCAAGGACAACATCGCGGTGAAGGGGCTGCAGAACACCTGCGCTTCCAAGATCCTTGAAGGGTACATCTCGCCTTATGATGCGACGGTGACACAGAAGATCAGGGAAGAAGGTGGAATCATCCTCGGGAAGCTGAACATGGACGAGTTCGCCATGGGCTCCTCGACGGAGCACAGTGCGTATCAGCTGACCAGGAACCCTTATGACCTTGACTGCGTTCCAGGTGGTTCCTCAGGCGGATCCGCGGCCGCGGTTGCAGCCATGGAGGTTCCGCTGAGCCTGGGTACCGATACCGGCGGATCCGTCCGTCAGCCGGCTTCCTTCTGCGGAATCGCAGGACTGAAGCCAACCTATGGAACCATCTCCAGGTACGGGATCACGGCCTTCGGGTCGACCCTCGACCAGGTCGGGACCTTCGGACGGGACGTGAAGGACATCGCCCTCATCACCTCCGCCATACAGGGATGGGACAAGCATGACTTCACGACCAATGACCGGAACTACCAGAACCTCACGGAACAGTTAAGTGGTGACATCCGTGGAAAGAGGATTGCCCTGCCGAAGGAATTCCTTGGCGAGGGCCTCTCTGAGGACGCCAGAAACAGCATGCTGGAAGCGGTGAAGATCTTCGAGGACAACGGAGCCAAGGTTGACTATGTCTCCCTGAAGATGTCCGATTACTCCCTTGCCGCATACTACATCATCTCCTCCGCGGAAGCCTCCTCAAACCTTGGACGCTTCGACGGGATCCGATACGGTTTCCGTGCGGACAATGCGAAGGACATCATCGACCTCTACAAGGAATCGAGGAGCCAGGGCTTCGGCGAAGAAGTGAAAAGAAGGATCATGCTGGGGACCTACGTGCTCTCCGCAGGTTATTATGACGCCTACTACAAGAAGGCGCTGAAGGTGAGGAAACTCATCCAGGACGAATACAAGGAGATGTTCAAATCCTATGATGCGATCATCTCTCCAACCACACCGACGCCTGCCTTCAGGATCGGCGACAAGACAGAGGATGTCCTCGCCATGTACCTGAACGACATCTACACGGTGCCGGTGAATATCGCGGGGATCCCTGCGGTATCGGTCCCTGCAGGACTGAGTGGCGGCCTGCCGCTCGGACTCCAGATCATGGGTAACTATTTCCAGGAAGGGGAACTGCTTCGCATCGCCTACAGCTATGAGAAGTCCAGGAACCTCGACCTCAAACCGGGACTATAGGAGGAAAAGAGATGAAATATCAAGCGGTCATCGGACTTGAGGTCCATGCGGAGCTGTCCACGAATTCAAAGGCGTTCTGCGGCTGTACCACAGCGTACGGCGGCAAACCGAATTCCCATATCTGTCCGGTCTGTGTCGGCCTTCCAGGCGCACTGCCCAGGATCAACAAGGAGGTCGTGAACCTTGCCCTGAAGGCAGGTCTTGCGCTGAACTGTAAGATCAACACTCTGAACCGGTTCGACCGGAAGAACTACTTCTATCCGGACGCCCCCAAGAACTACCAGATCACCCAGAATGATTTCCCCATCTGCTACGACGGCTATGTGGAGATCGAGACCGCTGACGGCACGGTGAAGCGTATCGGTATCGAAAGGATCCATATGGAAGAGGATGCGGGAAAGCAGATCCACTCCTCCAAGGGGTCCCTCGTGGACTTCAACAGGTCCGGCGTTCCCCTCATCGAGATTGTCACGAAGCCTGACCTCCGTTCGCCTGAAGAGGCGACGCTGTACCTGACGAAATTAAGGTCCATCCTGTTCGCCCTTGGCGTCTCCGACGTCAAGATGGAGGAGGGTTCCCTGAGATGCGACGGAAACATCTCCATCATGGAGGAAGGTGCACAGGTCTACGGCATCAAGTCGGAGATCAAGAACATGAACTCCTTCAAGGCACTGGAGAAGGCATTGAACTATGAATATGGAAGACAGGTCAAAGCGGTCGAATGCAACGAGCGCCTGTTCGTCGAGACCAGAAGATGGGACGACGCTGCAGGTGCGACCGTGGTCATGCGTTCCAAGGAGATGGCCAACGACTACAGGTACTTCCCTGAGGGCGACCTTGTGACCCTCGACATCAGTGACGAATGGATCGAGGAGATCCGGGCGACGATTCCTGAACTTCCTTTCGAGAAGGCGGAGCGTTTTGTCAGGGAATACGGGATTCCCAAATACGATGCCATGGTCCTCACCCTCACGGATGAGATGGCCAATTTCTTCGACGAGGCCGCGAAGGCCAATGGAGATGGGAAAGCGGTCTCGAACTGGATCATGGGCGACCTGTCCAGGCTGATGAACGGGGAGGGGACATGGATCCCTGAACTCAAATTCACGCCACAGGACCTGAGTGACCTCGTGGACCTCATCAAGAAGGGGACCATCTCGTCTGCCATGGGCAAGAAGGTCCTGGAATTCATGTTCGCCGAGGGCAAGGACCCTGGAACGATCGTGAAGGAGAAGAACCTGGTGCAGGTCAGCGATGAGGGTGCCATCCTCGCAGAAGTAGGCAAGGTCCTCGACGCTTTCCCGAATGTGGTGGAAGACTACAGGAATGGAAAGATGAAGATCATGGGCTTCGCTGTAGGTCAGGTCATGAAGGCCACAAAGGGACAGGCGAACCCTGCGGTCATCAACAAGCTGGTTGCAGAGGAACTCGAGCGTAGGAAATAGACTGACCGGTCAGCGCGCAGACCTGTGGATGCAGCCCGTGCAGAGGATAGACTGGAGACCTGAATAAGGAACCTGCCCCCGGAAGAAAACCTGGTTTCCTTCCGGGGGCTGTTTTGCTTTATCGGGGTGATGTGCTAGAATTAAGGTAATTGAGCATAAGGGAATTGAACGTATGGAGAGGGTTATGATGAAGACTGGGAAACTGAACTGGGATATCCTACAAAAACTGATCAGAGAGAATAGCGGTGCAGAGCGGGAAGAGGTCATGAAGAGCGGCAGCATCGGCGAGGATTGTGCGGTGCTGCGGCTCCCGGAAGGGCTGCTTGTCCTGTCCACGGATCCCGTGACGGCTGCGGGAAGCGGGATCGGGAACATCGCGCTGCATATCAACATCAACGACATCGCGACGACAGGTGCGTCCCCTCTGGGGATCCTGGTCACCATCCTTGCCCCGAAGGATGCCTCCCTCGAGGATATCGAGAAGGTGATGGGAGAAATCTCCCGGGAAGCGAAGAAGGTGAACGTCGCCATCATGGGCGGCCATACCGAGGTCACGGATTCGGTGAACCGGATGGTGGTCTCCGTGACGGCCCTGGGTCTTGTCGGAGAACAGGAACTCCTGTCCACCGCAGGCGCGAAAGTGGGTGACAGCATCCTTGTGACGAAATCCCTGTGCCTGGAAGGGACTTCCATCATCGCGAAGGACTTCTCGGAAAAGGCAGGAGAGGTGCTGACGAAGGAAGAGCTTGAGGAAGCAGAAGACTATGCGAAAGAACTCAGTGTGCTGAAAGAAGGGATGATCCTGAAGGACATCGCTTCCTCCATGCACGACATCACCGAGGGTGGTGTGCTTGGCGCGCTCTGGGAGATGGCACAGGCTTCCCATACAGGCTTCCGTGTCCATGGGGACAGGATGCCGATCAGGCCGGTCACCAGGAAGCTTGCGGACCATTTCGGTCTCGATCCTTTGAAACTGATCTCTTCCGGTTCGATGCTGGTCGCAGCGAAGGATGGGGAAGAGGCGGTCAGGAGACTGGAAGCGAAAGGGATTGGCTGCACGATCATCGGTACCGTCACGGAAGATAAGGGGATCCTTGTCACGGACAGGGAGAATGAGGTTGAGCCTCCGGAGCGTGATGAGATCTACCGGCTATACGAGTAGGCAAAGGTCCCGGGAAGAGGTCCTTGCCCGAAACAATCTGTAACCATAAAAGTTAATAGTTTGTTTGGAATAGGGAGCTCGATTCACGGTATAATGGATGAGAACTGGAAGTGGAGCCGTCCGGAACCTTCCTGATGCGGGATACGCAGAAGAGATGGGCAGGTGGCAGACAGGACAGGACATAGAAAATCAAAATTTGAGATGGATGAGGTTAGTCATGAGAATAGATGGAAGAATGAACAATGAAATCAGGAATGTCAGGATCACAAGGAATTATACCAAGTTCGCACAGGGGTCGGTCCTCATGGAGATGGGGGAGACCAAGGTGATCTGTACAGCGATCATCGAGGAGAAGGTCCCGGTATTCCTGAAAAACACCGGTTCGGGCTGGATCACTGCGGAATACAACATGCTTCCAGGGTCGACACAGACCAGGAAACAGCGTGACATCACGAGACTGAAGATGGACGGAAGGTCAACGGAAATCCAGAGACTCATCGGCCGCGCGCTACGTTCCGTCGTGGACCTCACGGCACTGGGTGAAAAAACCATCTGGATCGACTGCGATGTCATTCAGGCGGATGGAGGAACGAGGACAGCGAGCATCACGGGTGCGTTTGTCGCGCTTGTGGATGCCATCAACCATATCGATGGTCTCACGCCCTTCAAGAGATACCCTCTGGACTCCATAGTGACCGCTGTAAGCGTCGGCGTGCACAATGGGGAACCCTTGCTCGACCTCTGCTATCTGGAGGACTCCAGCGCCCAGGTGGACATGAACATCGTGATGAACAGTCACGGTGATTTCATCGAGCTCCAGGGAACGGGAGAAGAGCGGCCTTTCACCAATATCGAACTCATGGATATGCTTGAGCTTGGTGTCGCGGGCAACAACGCCCTTGCGGACAAGATCAGGGAAGTCCTGGGCGATGCGCTGCAGAAGGTTGGAAGGGATACCGGGAAGGGGCAGGTCAAGAAATGAGGATCATCATCGCAAGCAACAACAACCACAAGGTACAGGAAATCAAGGACATGCTGAAGCCCCTTGGCTATGACATCCTTTCCCTTGGCGATGCCGGAATCGAGATCGAGGTAGAGGAAGACAGGGATACGTTCATGGGGAACGCCTATAAGAAGGCATCAGAAATCTATAAGACGCTGAATGCGCAGGAAAAGAAGGACACCTTCGTCCTTTCGGACGATTCGGGACTCGCCGTGGATTACCTGGGTGGCGAACCAGGGGTCTATTCCGCTCGCTACTCGGGCGAACAGGCCACAACGGAGAAGAACAACGAGAAGCTTCTCAAAGCCCTTGAGGGGGTCCGTAAGGAGGACAGGAGCGCACGGTTCATCTGTGCCATGGTCCTGCTTGGTGAAGACAGGGAAATCTGCGTCGAAGGCGAGAGCTTCGGTTTCATCACAGAAGGGATGGCTGGTGAAGGCGGTTTCGGCTATGACCCGCTGTTCTATTCCATGGACCTTGGCAAGACCTTCGGGGAGAGCCTGGCAGAGGAGAAGAATCTGGTCTCCCATCGGGCGAGAGCACTCGAGAAACTCGTGGAGGAGCTGAGGAAGTCATGATGATCGCCGTGATCGCCGATACCCACAGGCGTACTCCGCACATGATGAAAGTCGCGGAGGTCCTGAAGGTGAGGAAGCCTGACCATATCCTCCATCTGGGGGACAATGAGGACGATGCGGAATTCTTTTCTGAGCTTCTAAACCAGGAGGTCATCTCTGTGCCAGGAAACACGGATTACAGCCACGGACTCCAGGAAAGGATCTTCGAGGCAGGGGGACATAGGATCTTCATGGCACATGGCCACAAGCACCACGTGCGGCAGGGACTGGACAAGCTCGCGATCGATGCGAAGAACCATGGATGCGACATCGCCCTCTATGGACATACCCACATCGCCCACGAGGAGCACGTGCTGGGGGTCTACATCTTCAATCCGGGAAGTGCGTCAGAACCGAGAAATCATCAGAAACCTTCCTTCGGTTTGATAACCCTTGATGCCCATGGGATAAGTTTCGAACTGGTCCACATCTGACCCCGGGATTGTCGTCGAAATTGTGCGATTACTAAATTCTTGAGATTTAAGTATTGACGTTACTTGGTTTTTAGGGTAGAATTATTTTTGTCGCCGAAAGGTGATTAACCCATCGGGGTGTAGCGCAGCTGGGAGCGCGCGTGCTTTGGGAGCATGAGGTCGCAGGTTCAATCCCTGTCACCCCGACCACTATAAATCGGGGCTCAAAGAACGTGAAATCCGGAGCAATATGCGTCTTTAGCTCAGTTGGATAGAGCAACGCCCTTCTAAGGCGTGGGCCGGGAGTTCGAATCTCTTAAGACGCACCATTAGATTTTTGGTGAACTTGATTCAGCTGGCAGAACGGAATATTGTGGCACTTGATATCCGGGAACAATCCCTGGTTCATCCGCAACATACTGGGATATCGCCAAGCGGTAAGGCACCAGACTTTGACTCTGGTATTCGTTGGTTCGAATCCAGCTATCCCAACCATTTTCTTTTACCTAATATGGTTTGCTAGCTCAGTTGGTAGAGCACGTGACTTTTAATCACGGTGTCCGGGGTTCGATTCCCCGGCAAGCCACCATTCTACCTGCGGGTGTAGTTCAAAGGTAGAATTCCAGCCTTCCAAGCTGGCTGTGAGGGTTCGATTCCCTTCACCCGCTCCATTGGTCCTTTTGACGGGGTGTAGCGCAGCTGGGAGCGCGCGTGCTTTGGGAGCATGAGGTCGCAGGTTCAATCCCTGTCACCCCGACCATTAAACCAAAATACAATTTATCATTATGCGGGAGTGGCTCAGTGGTA
>DATISI010000045.1:0-3110 GCA_035581745.1 Clostridiaceae bacterium | reverse complement strand
TGCTCCGCCCTGATGCAACTTCCATTTTTGCGCAGAAAACCGCCTCGATATCTTCACATCAGGCGGTTTCCTTGGTGTCTTCCTTATTCCCTGGAGTATCCAGGGCCCATGTCTCCCGAAGATGCGGTATGACGTGTGCCAGACTTCACTGGCTTATTGACCTGTGACCGATGGCTCCTGTCCCTGTCGCTACGATCCTCCTTCTACAGAAGGAGGGAAAGCTGCTCGGGACCTTCCATTCCGGAGAGGTAGAAACTGAATGCGGATGCGAAGGCATAGGATTTCAGCGCTTCCTCCCTTGTTGCCCACACGAGGTCCCCCGCTTCCTTCTCCACCACGATATGGAGCCCCCTGAGGTTCCACTGGATATGGGTGAAGAGGACTTTCGCGGGCTTCATCATGGTGACAGAAAGGATTCCAAGTTCCCATTCCGTGAGGACCTCTGCGGCTTCCTCCGGTGTCAGGAATCCCGGAACGTTGGGTAGTTCGAACAGGCCTCCAAGAAGCCTTTCTTTCGGCCTCTGCCGGATGGCGAAACGGTCACCGCACTGGATGAGGAACACGGTCTTCTCCTCCACGGTCTTTTCCTTCGCCTTGGATTTGTAGGGAAGGATGTCCTGGATTCCGAGCCTGTTCGCCTCGCAGTAGCTGATGACCGGGCATACCGGACACTTTGGGGAACCCTTGGAGATACAGACCAGTGCCCCGAGTTCAATGAGTGCCTGGTTGAAATCTCCGACAGATTCGTCCGGAAGAACCCTTTCCACTTCCCTTGTGAGCTCCTTCTGTACCTTCAGGTCCCGTAGGTCGCCATGGTTTGCCGTGAGGCGTGCCATGACCCTGAAGACATTCCCATCCACGGCAGCCGCCTTGTCATCGAAGGCGATGGAAGCCACCGCACCTGCGGTATACGCGCCAATGCCCTTGAACTTCCGGAGCTCTAAAGCTGTCCTTGGGAATTCCCCGCCATGGTCATCCACGATCTCCCTTGCGGTCGTCTGCATGTTCCTGACCCTGCTGTAGTAGCCGAGTCCCTCCCACAGCTTCATGAGTTCCCCTTCCTCCACTTCCGCGAGGTCCTCCACCGTGGGAAGACGTTCGATGAAGCGGTTGAAGTAAGGGATCACCGTATCCACCCTGGTCTGCTGCAGCATGACCTCGGAGACCCATACCCGGTACGGGCTGGGGTCAGAGCGCCAGGGCATATCCCGCTTGTCTGCATGGAACCATGCGACAAGCCGCCTCTGGAAGTCCATGATCTCTTTCGTGCTGTTATCCTTCTCGTCCATCCCTCTTCCCTCTCCGGAGGTCATCCTGAAAACGCCAGGTTCCTGTCCTCATGAACAGGAGAGACATGTCCTCCGGTCTATTCCTCTTCAGGCGGCTTGACCACCCGTTTCTTCTTGTAGACTCTCTTGCGTTTCACAGGAGGCGCCGGAACCACTTCCTCCACGGGTTCTTCCTTGACATCCGATTTCAGGGTGACCCACATCGAGGTTCCCTTTCCTTTGGTGTTGATATCCAGGAAATCGAACTTCTTCAGGAACTTCGAGAGCTTGGTGTCCCCGTAGTTCCTGACGTCGAAGTCAGGATAACGCTTCACCAGCCGGTTTCCGATCTCGCCCATGTTCATGCTCTGGTCCTCTGCATCGGATTCGTTCATCATCTTGATGATCGCCATCTTGATGACGTTGATGTCCGTCATGCTCTTTCCGGATTCCGAGGAATCTGTGGAAGTCGATGGGGCCTTTCCATTCTCGGAAACCACCTCAGTTTTCGCTTCCTGCTTCCTGGTCACCGTAGAGACGGCTGGCACGGTAGGCGGAGCCGATTTCTGGCGTTCCTTCTCGAGCCTCTGACGTTCGGTCTCCATTTTCTGGCGTTCCAGCTCCATGCTCTTCTTCTCTGCCTCATAGATGACATCCAGGTATTTGAACTGGTTACAGGATGCGATGAAAGGCTTCGGTGTCTTCCTTTCTCCCATACCTACAACGAGCATGCCGGATTCCCTCAGTCTTGAGGACAGCTTGGTGAAATCACTGTCACTGGAGACGATGCAGTAGCCATCGACATTCCCAGAGTACAGGATATCCATGGCATCGATGATCATCGCCGAGTCCGTGGCATTCTTCCCCACCGTGTAGCCGTACTGCTGCACAGGGGTTACGGAGTTCTCCAGAAGGATGTCCTTCCAGGACGCCACATTGGGCTTCGTCCAGTCCCCGTAGATTCTTTTGTAAGTCGCGACTCCATAATTCGCAATCTCATCCAGGATATACTTGATATACTTCGCAGACACATTGTCCGCATCGATGAGGACAGCGAACCGTTTCTCTTCAATCATTATTACCTCCTAATTTTTTCGCATAACCATGCCTGTTTATTTTTTAAAGGATCTCCGCTTGACGCAGAAAGGTCCCGCTTCCCATTGACCGGACGCATTGTCCTGCATCCAATCATCTTGCCGCTTCCGACCGGTCCCACCTGCTTCCGTCACAGGCATGACCAGCCATCCTTACCTATGATTATAACACAACAGGCATTCCAAACCGCAAGGCATCGCCGAATTATAGCAAGACATCCTGTGTTCCACGCGGCATTACCGAGTGCGGAATACAGGATGTCCCCATCTCCTTGTCTTTTCAGCTTAAGTCATCTTCATGGAAGCCATCTTCTGGCATTCCTTTGCACAGTCACGGCAGACGTCCGCGCAGATCTGGCAGTGCTCATCGTTGTGCATCTCACAGTGCTTCGCACATTCCTCACAGGCCTTCGCGCACATCGCGCAGTGCTCTGCCGCGAATTTCCCGCTCATCGCCATGGTGGCCGCAGACATCTGGCACATCTGCGCACACTCGATCAGGGAATGGATGCAGTCTGTACGCTTCGCCACATCCTGCTCATGGAGACATGCGTCGAAGCATTCATAGCAGGCCTGTGCGCACCTGTTGCACGCCAGGATGCAGTCCTGGTGTTTGTCAGTCTTGGTTGTCACAACGCCCATGGTTTCTCCTCCTGGAAAATATATTCTTAAGGCCAGGGTTTCGAAGTTTCTTTCGTCCCAGGAGCCACAAAGGTGTCTCTGAGCACCAAGAAGATGCTCCATGAGT
>DATISI010000044.1:0-14759 GCA_035581745.1 Clostridiaceae bacterium | reverse complement strand
CAAGAGACAGAGACTGGATGGGTCAGATATTCGAATTCCTGGGTCTTAGCTGTGGCGTCATCGTTCACGGACTGAGCAATGAACAGAGAAAAGAAGCCTATGCCAGCGACATTACCTACGGTACGAACAATGAATTCGGATTTGACTATCTGAGAGACAACATGGTCGTCTATGCTGAAAGAAGAGTTCAGAGAGAACTTAATTTTGCCATCGTGGATGAGGTCGACTCGATCCTTATCGATGAAGCCAGAACACCGCTGATCATTTCAGGTCAGGGGGACAAGTCCACCGAATTCTATAAAGTTGCGGATTTCTTCGTCAAAAAGCTGAAGAAGGAAGAGCACTTCACTGTAGATGAAAAGGCGAAATCGGTCGTTCTTTCAGAAGAAGGCGTAAAGGAAGCGGAAACCGTATTCCACCTGGAAAACTATGCTGAACCAAAGAACATGGAACTTCAGCATCATGTCACCCAGGCGCTTAAGGCCAATTACCTGTTTAAAGTGGACAAGGATTATATGGTCAAGGACGGAGAAGTGGTCATCGTAGATGAATTCACCGGACGTCTTATGGAAGGAAGAAGATACTCGGATGGTCTTCACCAGGCGATTGAAGCCAAAGAAGGCGTCAAGGTGGAAAGAGAGTCCAAGACCCTTGCAACCATCACCTACCAGAATTATTTCAGAATGTACAAGAAACTCTCCGGTATGACCGGTACGGCTTTAACTGAAGAAGCGGAGTTCAGACATACCTATGGACTGGACGTCATCGTTATACCGACCAATATGCCCATCAGCAGAAATGACCAGCCTGATCTCATCTACAGAAATGTTCAGGCAAAGTATAAGGCCGTCGTTGAGGAAATCAAGGAAGCCTATTCAAGAAGACAGCCTGTTCTAGTGGGTACCACTTCCATTGAGAAGTCTGAATACCTCTCAACGCTCCTTAAGAAGAACGGTATCCCTCATGAAGTGCTTAATGCCAAGTATCATGAGAAGGAAGCTGAAATTGTTTCCGGAGCCGGTGAACCCGGATCCATCACCATAGCGACAAACATGGCCGGTAGAGGTACCGACATCAAGCTTGGCGAACATGTTACTGAAGTGGGCGGGCTTAAGATCATCGGTACGGAAAGACATGAATCAAGACGTATCGACAATCAGCTCAGAGGTCGTTCAGGTAGACAGGGAGATCCTGGAGAATCAAGATTCTACCTTTCCCTGGAAGATGATCTTATGAGAATCTTCGGTTCCGAAAAACTCTTCGGTATGATCGATAATATGGGACTGGGAGACGATGCCATCGAATCCAAAATGGTCACCAAATCCATTGAAAATGCCCAGAAGAAAGTGGAAGGAAACAACTTCGACACCAGAAAGACCCTGCTTGGATACGACGATGTCATGAACAAGCAGAGAGAGGTCATCTACGGACAGAGAAGGGAAGTCCTCAATGGAATGGACCTTCGGAACAATATCCGTTCCATGATGAGGAATGTCGTGGACTATGCAGCCGCGACACACCTTACCGGAACAGAGAACAAGCGCGACGAAGTGAAGAACCTCATGAAGTTCATGGAGGAGCTCATCCCGATGTCCAGTCGCCTGGATATCGAGGAACTCGTGAAGCTCGACAGGGAACCCCTGGAAGAGAAACTCTTCGACATGGCTGAAAAGATCTATTCGGAGAAAGAGGAAGAGATCGGACCACAGATCAGGGAAATCGAACGTGTCATCCTCCTCAGGGTGGTTGATACCAAGTGGATGGACCATATCGACAACATGGACCATCTGAAGAAGGGAATGGGTCTTAGAGCTTACAAGCAGCAGGATCCTGTCCAGGCATACCAGTTCGAAGGATCCGAGATGTTCGATGAGATGATCCAGTCCATCAACCTGGATACCATCAAGTACATGATGCATGTCCAGATCAGAAGGGAAGAGGAGATCGAAAGGGAGCAGGTCGCAGTCGAGACAAAGACCAACTACGACGACTCTCTTGCCAAGGAGCCCGCGAAGCGTAGTGCCCGAGTCGGAAGGAATGACCCCTGCCCTTGTGGAAGTGGAAAGAAATATAAGAACTGTCATGGCCGCGAAGCATAGGAAACTATGACCGTTTGAACCGGAATGACAATCGAGCGATAGACCTGGGGACCCCAGGTCTATTCTGCGCTAATGACCATGGAGGAAAACGTTGAGAAGCGGACATGATTAAAAGCCAGGATAGTTCCTTTGAGGAAGACAAGAGGAAGACCTGCTCCCTGCCTGTAGGGCGGGGAGGACATCTTGAGATCAACCGCAAATGGACGAATGGAAGAATGTCTGGATGAAATCCACCGATAAAGGTAGAATAGAAGAGAAGACAAAAAGATACAGAATGAAGAAAAGAAGAAATAATAATCTGAGGAGTTGAGATCATGCTGCTTAAACTGACAGAAGCGCTGAATGAACTAAAGGGAATGAAGAACAATCTAGAAGAAATAAGGGGGTCACTTTGACATCTCTGCTTTGACCAAGAAGAAAGAGGAGCTGATCCTCAAGATGTCGGAAGGGACTTTCTGGAACGACATCAATAGGGCAAAAGAAATCTCCCAGGAGGCGAAGGTCATCGACAACAAGCTGGACAGCTACAATGGCCTGAAGGGGCGTATTGAAGAGGTCGAGCTTCTCGCGGAACTGAGCGAGGATGATGACAATCTGGCGAATGAGCTCCTGAAGGAGATCGAACAGCTGAAAAAGGATATCGACGCGACGAAGATCGATGTCATGCTCTCGGGAGAATACGACGGGAACGATGCGATCCTCTCCCTTCATACCGGAGTAGGAGGTACCGATGCCCAGGACTGGACCTCCATGCTGCTGAGGATGTATACCCGATGGGCAGAGAAGAAAGGCTACAATATCGAGATTCTCGATATCATCGATGGGGATGAGGCTGGAATCCGGGATGCGTCCCTGAGGATCAGCGGACCCAATGCCTACGGATACCTGAAGGCGGAGAAGGGGATACACCGTCTGGTGAGGATCTCTCCGTTCAATTCGAGTGGAAAACGGCAGACGAGCTTCGCCTCGGTGGAAGCGATGCCTGTCCTGAAAGAGGAACAGGATATCGTCATCCGGGATGAGGACATCAAGCTTGACACCTATCGGGCGACAGGCGCGGGCGGACAGCACGTCAACACCACGGACAGTGCCGTGAGACTGACGCATCTTCCTACCGGACTCATCGTCACCTGCCAGAATGAACGAAGCCAGCACTCCAACCGTGAGACGGCCATGAAGCTCCTGAAGTCAAAACTCGTGGAGCTGAAGGAACGTGCGCACAAGGAGAAGATCGAGGACCTTACAGGAGAACTGAAGGACATGGGTTGGGGAAGCCAGATCAGGAGCTACGTCTTCAATCCGTACAACCTCGTGAAGGACCACAGGACACTGGCCGAGAATGGCAACGTGACCGAAGTCATGAACGGTGAAATCGACCTGTTCATCAACGAATACCTGAAGCAGTCAAAGAACGGACAAATCGACCTTTAACATAGGAGGACATATGGATATCTTGCAGAAAATCGCAAAAGAACTGGACATCACGCTGGAGCAGATACAGGGAGCGGTGAAGCTCCTGGACGAAGGGGCGACCGTCCCCTTCATCGCCCGTTACAGGAAAGAGGCGACAGGGTCGATGGATGACCAGGTCCTTCGTGTGCTCTCTGAACGGCTTGTCTATCTCCGTTCCCTGGAGGACCGGAAGAAGGACATCCTGCGGATCCTGGAGGAACAGGGCACCCTGACCGAGGAACTCAGGAAGGAGATTGTCCGGTCGGAGACGCAGACCAGGCTGGAGGATATCTATCTTCCCTTCAAACCGAAAAAACGGACCAGGGCGACCATCGCAAAGGAGAAGGGTCTTGAGCCGCTCTGCGACTATATCCTCTCTGGCGGGTCCAATCCAAGGAAGAAGGCGGAAGCTTTCCTTGGCGAAGCTGTGGAGACCATCGAGGATGCCATCGGCTACGCCATGGACATCATCGCGGAACGTGTCTCCGAGGATCCCGGCGTCCGAGGAAGCCTCAGGGCCATGATGGTCAGGTCGGCCTTCGTCGAGACGACGGGAAGCAAAGAGAACACCCCCTATGAGACCTACTACAAATACAGGGAAGAAGCCAGACGGATGCCGGGTCACCGGATCCTTGCGATCAACAGGGGAGAGAAGGAAGGGATCCTGAAGGTCACTGTGGATGCGGACCAGGAAGGACCGATGAACTACCTGAAAGGGAAGTTCTTCACGAAGGTGTCTGAGAACGATGGTATCATCGAACTGGCGCTGAAGGATTCCTACAAGAGACTGATCTTCCCATCCCTTGAAAGGGAACTGCGCAACACCATGACGGAGAAAGCGGAGGATGGGGCCATCAATGTCTTCAAGGAGAACCTGAAATCTGTCCTGATGCAGCCTCCGGTCAAGGGGAGGAGCGTCATCGGTTTCGATCCCGGCTTCCGTACAGGCTGCAAATTCGCTGTCCTGGACGAGAATGGAAAATACCTGGACGGCGCTACGGTCTATCCGACGATGCCGAGACAGGATATCGATGGAACCATCAGGAAGATGAAGGAGCACGTCAGGAAGTACAATGTCTCTGTGGTCTCCCTGGGGAACGGAACGGCATCCAGGGAATCGGAGCTCGTGCTCATCCAGCTCATCGAGGAACTGAAGAAGGAAGGCACCAGCCTTTCCTATGTCATCACCAATGAGGCCGGAGCTTCCGTGTACAGCGCATCGGAGCTGGCATCCAAGGAATATCCTGACCTCGATGTGACCATACGTGGCGCGATCTCCATCGCGAGAAGGCTCCAGGACCCCATGGTGGAACTGGTGAAGATCGATCCGAAATCCATCGGCGTGGGGCAGTACCAGCACGACATCACGAAGAAGAAGCTTGACGAATCGTTAACCGGTGTGGTGGAGGACTGCGTCAACACCGTGGGAGTCGACATCAACATGGCGACACCTTCGCTGCTCTCCTATGTCTCCGGAATCAATAACACCATCGCGAAGAATATCGTGGAATACAGGGACGAGATCGGGAGCTTCAATTCCAGGAGTGAACTGAAGAAGGTGAAGCGTCTGGGAGACAAGGCGTATGAGCAGTGTGCAGGATTCCTCCGGATCCGGGATGGAAAAGAGCCGCTGGACAACACTTCCGTGCATCCTGAGGCTTATCAGGCAACGAAGATTATCCTCAAGGAGCTTGGATTCAAGCCGAAGAACCTCACGGCAGAAGGCCTGAAAGACATCGAGAAGAGCGCCGAGGATTTCGGTATGGAGAAGCTCATGGAACTCACCTCACTTGGCGCCTATACCATCAGGGACATCCTGAAGGAGCTGGCGAAGCCGGGAAGGGACCCCAGGGAAGCACTCCCGCTGCCTATATTCCGCCAGGGAGTCATGGAGATGAAGGATCTGGAAGAGGGGATGGTCCTCACCGGTACCGTCAGGAATGTCTCCGATTTCGGGGCGTTCATTGACATCGGTGTCCATCAGGATGGACTCGTCCACAAAAGCCAGATGGCGGACCGGTTTGTCACGAATCCGCTGGATGTCGTGAAATCCGGAGAGATCGTCGAAGTGCGCGTCCTCTCCGTGGACCTGCAGCGTAAAAGGATCAGCCTTTCGATGAAGGGTCTGAACAAGAAATAACAGGAAACAAAATGGGCTGACGCAAGACTACACTCAGATAGTCTTGCGTCAGCCCATGTCTATGCAATGCTTTTCTATGATGGAATCCTTGAAGATCCATTTTCAGGATGATGTCCCGTATGCAAAGTTAACTGAAGTTGTTTCAACGTCAGTTGGGACAGCGTTCTTTCAGGCTTTCCAGAAGCTGTTTGAAGCTTTCACAGTCAAGATTGCCGATCTTCCCCCGGTAGCCTCGTGCCAGTCTGTACAGGGGATCTTCCTTTTTAAGGGGCTCGGATTCTGCGACCATGGTCAGCAGCCTGTTGATCCAGCTGGTCATTCCGTCATAGGTCGAACTATATCGGCAGTCCTTGTAGATGCCATAAGGATAGCTGATGGTGAAGGTGTCCAGAAGCCGTGTGCCTTCCTCCAGCATTTCCTGATATTGGGATATCTTTATCATTCGCGATCCCTCCCTGACAACCATTATACCTTATGGTCTGTTCCTTTTCAAACAGGAAACCCGGGGAGAGGTGAGGCGGTGACCCAAACCGGGAGGGATTGGAAATGCGAAAATTATCTTTGACAATAATGTAACAGTATGTTAGAATATTATTGTAAATTAAATAGCGTCTTCAGGGCGGGGTGTGAGTCCCCACCGGCGGTATAGCCCGCGAACCTTAACAGGTTGATTCGGTTCAATTCCGAAGCCGACAGTATAGTCTGGATGAAAGAAGATAGATTGTCTTTGGTTGTTATGCCCTGATTTCTTATGAAATCAGGGCTTTTTTACTAAAACAGTCTTCTGAGGATAGCAAATCTTTAGGAGGAATAACCATGAACATCTCAAGAAAGACCAACGTACTCGTCAAAGCCTCACTACTTATCGCACTGTCCTTCATTCTCAGCTACTTCGAATTCCCGATCCTGCCGGCCTTCCCATGGCTGAAGATCGACCTCGCCGCGGTACCGCTCCTGCTCACCGGATTCGCATTCGGTCCAGTGGTCGGATTAGTCGCAGTTGGATTCAAGGAGCTACTCGCACTTTTCATCAAATCAACTACAGGCGGAGTAGGCGAGCTTGCGAATTTCCTGATTGTGGGATCCTATGTGGTCACCGCATCTGTTATCTACCTTAAGGGCAAGAACCTTAAATCCGCAATCCTTGGAACCGTGGTAGGATCTGTGGTCCTAACCGCTGTCGCCATCGCTTCCAATATCTATATCCTGATTCCGCTCTTCTTCCCACAGGGGATGGAAGCAGCATTTTTCAAGAGCTATGTGACTTTTGGACTTCCGGTGTTCAACCTGGTCAAGGGAGCCGCGATTTCCGTTACCGGTATTGCGCTATTCAGCAAGGTATCCTTCCTGATCCACAAGGAATCCGGATTCAACCGTGAGAACCTCACGACCAGGAACCATTCCGCTTAAGGATTTCCCCTCCCTGGGAAACCGACAAGCGATCGTAAAGCCCAACCCTTCAATGTTTACAAATAGAAGAGGCCTGATGCAGGATTGAACTGCAGCAGGCCTCTTTATTTTGTTTCCTATTCTTACCGATCAGGTTTCACGCCTTCATGATTCGGAAGGATCCGGAGTGGATTTCCGGAAGACATGTCTTATGGGAGACCAACTTTCGAGGTCAGGGGGTTAGGACCCTGGACAGTCGAAGGGGATACCACCTTCACTTGATATCAGCTTCCATCTTGACACCTGTAAAATTGTCGATGTTGAGATGCATGTTGTAGGCATCCTCGCCATTGGCATAATACTTCCGCCTGATGCCTTCCACCTTGAATCCGAAGCTTCGGTAGAGGGCCTGAGCGGCGGCATTGGAGACTCTGACCTCCAGGTAGACCTCACGGACGCCACAGTCCTTCAGCTGCCTCAGCGCCTCATTCAGGAGCTGTCTTGCGATACCCTGGCCTCGGGCTTCCTGGAGTACGGCGATGTTGATGATATCCGCTTCATCAAAGACGTACCAGATGTTGACGTAGGCGACGACGCGGTCGCCGGACAGGGAGACAAGGTTCAGCGCCTTCTCGTTGTAGACCTCCCGGAGCAGGTCCTGTTTGGACCAGGATACCGGAAAGGATTGGACACTGATCTCATGGATCTCATCGATATGGGACGCGGTCATCCTGAGAATCTTCACATCAGTCATTCAGGATGCCCTTCTTCTTCTCGTATTCGTGTTCAGCCTGGCTTTTCCGCATGTAGAGGGGGACAAGGGTATCCACATCCTCAGCGTCGTTCCTTTCCATCCTGTCCAGCAGAAGGTAGCCGATGTTGGAGGCTTTCGGGATATTCATGGCTGGTGGGGCGGAGGTCACGTCCATACCGGCTTCCTTCAGGAGATTGATGTTGTCCTCTCGAAGGTCCCCCAGGAGAAGGACCTCGCGGAGTTCCATTGCGGTAAGCCTGTCTCTGATTTCAGGGAAGGTGAGGACTTCAGGCTCCATGATCGTCTTGACGGTGCCGTTTTTCGTCTCATAGAAACCGGTATAGTAGCCTCCTCGCAGGGCGTCCACGACAGGGACGACCACGCCTCTGGAGTTGAAGGCTCCGGAGGCCAGGATTTCGAGGCTGTCTGCCGCGTACACGGGCAGGTCGAGGGCAAGCGCCATCCCCTTGATGGCGGCCATGCCAATCCTGAGGCCTGTGAAGGAACCTGGTCCTTTGGAGAGGCACAGGGCTCCAAGGTCCTGTGGGGTGAGCTTGAGATGGCCCAGGAGGCTCTCTATGAGGGGCATGAGCAGCACGGAGTGCTGCAGGTCGTAGTTGATGTCAATCTCCCCAAGCACGCTCTCCCTGGTGATGACCGCGATGGAACAGTTGTTGGTCGATGTATCCACACATAAAATATTCAAATCAAATAATCTCCTTTAAGAATGCGAATTCTTTGCCATGGGGCCGTATGGTGATCCTGCGCTGATCCTCACGATCCGTCTTCTCGATCTTCACGTGGATGAATTCGTCAGGGAGGATCGTCTCGATGAGGTCAGCCCACTCGATGAGCGTGACACCCTTTCCGTACACATACTCCTCGTAACCGATGTCGAGGATCTCCTCCGTGTCATGCACCCGATACACATCGAAATGGTAGAAGGGAAGTCTTCCTTCGGCATATTCGTTGATCAGGGTGAAGGTGGGGGAGGTGATATTGTCCGTGATGCCGAGTCCCCTGGCAAATCCTTTGGTGAAGTGAGTCTTGCCCGTGCCGAGGTCACCGGTCAGACAGATGGTCGTCCCGCTCTCGACGAGTTCTCCCAGCCTTCTTCCGATTTCCATGGTCTCCTCTACGCTGTTTGTCCATAGTTCCATTTGCTTCTCCATTTTAACCTTTCCTTATCGAAATCCTTCTCTCTTTCCAGGAAGACGGTATCCCTCCATCCGGAGGCGCACATTCAGGGAAAGGAGGGCGTTTCATGCTTTAATGAAAATTTAAATCATTTCGCTCCATTCTTATTATATAATAAGAATGAGAGTTAATGAAGGCGAGGTATAGGGATGCTGAAAAAGTTTATTGCCATAACATGTGCTTCACTTCTGCTGATTACCATCAGCTGTGAGAAGAGGGCACCAATAGAAGAGCCACAAAGCGGAAACACATTGAATATCGTGGCATCGAACAAGATGATCGAGCATATGATCAGATTAATTTCAGGCGACCTTCACCAGGTCACGACTATTGTCGAGGAAGAGTCCCTGATTGAAAGCTATAGGGCGGAAGACATCATCATCGAAGATGAGAATGTGAATCTATTCTTCCATTTTGGCGCGGGGTATGAGCCATTCAGTGAGAAGCTGAGCGAGAGTTTCAACAAGAACAGGGTCTCCGTGATCAACATCTCCAGAGGCGTCGGGATGTTGGAATATCGGGACAAGGAGACAAACAAGTCGGTCGTGAATCCTTACTACCTTTCCAGTCCAAGGAATTACCTGACCGCAATCTCCAATGTCGCGAACGGGCTGATCGAGAAGGATCCTTACCGGAGCTATCTCTATAACGCGAACCTTATGGAAGTCAAGCGGAAAATCGAGTCCTTCGTCAGGGCAATTGAAGAATCCAATATCAACAACAATGAGATCGTGTATATCGCTGCGAACAATGAGCTTCGATATCTCCTGAACAGCTTCGATGTGAAATACATCACCGCTGAGGACCATTTCAAGGATTTCATGAACAACAACGGGGAGCACATCTATAACGATTATATCTTCATCTATTCAAAGGATGAGGACTATGAGGCCAGCAGGAATATCATGGATTTCATCAAGGCTGTTCCGCTCAAGGTCTCCCTGATGGATTATGAGAAAACCCAGGACGCTGTGTATTTTTCCAAGCTCATCGAATTCAAGCGTGCCGTCAATGTCATCTTCCATCGGAACCAGGAAAAGATGAATGAGCTTTATTAGGCTCATTTTTTTTGTGGATTCTTGGGAGATGGACAGATAATTGACAGAATATCTGGAGAATTTCCGATGATTAGGGATATAATGGAGTTAGTGAATGAGGAGGGATTTATATGGATTGTCAGGTTCAGTACGAAGTCGCACTAAGACTTTGGATGACGTTCAAGAATGACCGTAATCCAAAGCATCTGGTCAAAGCATCCGATATCCTGGAGAAGAGTCTCAACACCTGCAATACGGATACGGGACTTGTGGCCAAGGCGAGCTGGCTCTATTACGTGGTGATGACCACACTGGATGAGGACAACGAGAAGAAGGTGCGGAAGTACGCAGAATATGCGATCACGCTAGACAGACGATACAGTATCCTGGACTATTCCAAAGTCAAGAGGGGAGCGCTTCTGGAATCCTCAGAAGTGAGATAAAGCGGCTTTTGTAATGGGATAGGAATCCTATCAAATCTAACATGTTTGGAGAGGTTCAAATGGCGGTAAACAGCAGCAAACTCAAGTTGCTCCATATCCTTAAAATGCTCTACGAAAAGACGGATGCGGATAACACGCTCAGCACCAGCGAGATCATCGAGGAACTCGGGAAGTACGACATTGACGCGGAACGTAAATCCATCAATGCCGACATCAACACCCTGAAGGATTTCGGGATGAGCATCGAGATGAAACGGTCAGGAAAGTATGGATACTATATGGCTGACCGGAGCTTCACGCTCCCGGAGATCAAGATCCTTGTGGATTCCATCCAGTCCGCGAAATTCATCTCCAAGACAAAGTCCATGGAAATCATCGGCAAACTGCTCAGTGAGCTCAGCGAGAAGAATGCGAAGATTGTGGAGACCGAAGTCTTTATCAAGAACAGGATCAAGGCGGAGAATGATGAGGTGTTCGCCTCCATTGACGTTATCCTGAAAGCCATCAAAAGCAACCGTAAGATTGACTTCAAGTATTTCGAGTACGACACCGACAAGCATAAGAATTACAGGTTCAACGGCTATAAGTTCGTCCTGAGCCCCTATGCCCTGACATGGCTCAATGACAAATACTACCTGGTTGCGAACAACAGCAAATATGACAACCTCACGCATTACAACATCGACCGGATCACAGAGGCCTGTATCCTCGAGGAGAAGAGGCGGGACTTCAGCGAGGTCTCCGAGTACAAGACCTTCTTCAATGTAGGAGATTACACGAAGAATCTTCATGGCATGATGAGCGGAACAAAAGAGATGGTGGAAATCAGGTTCTCCAACGAACTCATCTCTACCGTCATCGACAAGTTCGGGGTCGAGATCACGATCAAGGAGAAGAGGGAGGATACCTTCGTGGCCAGGATCATGGCTGAGGTCTCCGATGTCTTCCTCGCATGGGTCTTCACTTTCGGGAGCAAGGCTGAGGTCCTCACGCCTGAGGTGAGGGAAGTCATCAGGAAGAAAGTGGAAGAGGTCTCTGCGCTGTACCTGTAATCCTGCTGGTCCGGAGAATGGAAGGCAGCATGATGGAAGGGGAGTCACGGAGACAGGATGACCGGCCAGAGGCGAAGCATCCATAAATTATTTATGGACATCCGGCCCTTGTCTGAGACTTCGTTAAAAAGAGGATGACCGACCGAAAGCCCTGTACGCTCGATTTGCGTACAGGGCTTTCGTCAGGCTGCTTTCAGGCTGCCTTCTTCATGAAGGTCTTGAAATCCAGGGAGAGGAGGAGGTTGTTCTCATAGACATGCTCCTCATCGAATCCCAGGCTCTTGAACAGCCGGATAGACCGATGGTTAAGATGGGTGATCTTGGCTTTAACAGACTGTGTGCGCATCTCGAAGAAGGCATGGTTCAGAAGTTTCTGCAGTGCGGCTTTTCCAAAGCCCTTTCCCCAAAGTTCCTTGTTTCCCACGACGATGACAATCTCATGCGAACTGCCCTTTGGAATCAGGTTCGCGTATCCGATGGATTCGTCCTGATGACGGATGAGATGAAAGTTCCCCTTCTTGTTGAAGAGGCTGTTGTAGACGGGAAGGTTCACCCTCTGCACTGTGCTCCTGATCGAACTGCTGACATGCTCACCCTCATTAAGATGCCTGAAGACGTCCTCGTCGTCCAACCATTCCGCGATCTGCATGGCGTCCTCATAGGTGACATCCTGGCAAAGAAAGATTTCTCCGCGACTCATTTCAATTCCCTCCATTTAAATTATGATAGAAGTGATGGGCTTTAAATCCCAATGACTTTGGAGATTGTAACACTAATCGCAAGAGGAATCAAAAGCGGAAATCGCTGATAGAACAGTTTGCCTGAGGAAACCTGCATTTCCCTCCGGAAAGGTAAACTTTTCGATATCATCCATTCCGCTCTTTTATTTCTCGGAAATCACCACAAACAGAAAATATCATTAAAAGACATCAAGAAATGAAAGTAGATATTTCAAGAATATCCACCACGGGAAAAGATGGGGAAACCATAAGCCTTGGCAAGAGAAGGCAGGCCTGGAGCTTGAGGCATCACGGTAGGAATACCCATTTCTTTCTGCTGAAGCACAATCCTCTGCATGATATTTTCTAACAAGTAACTTCCACTTCTTCTTCTGGCATAGTAACTTCCACCTGAGTCCTCGAGGGGGGTGGAATTAAAAATGTCAATTAAGGCGGCCTAAAAACCTCGATAACTTGTGAACAAATCTGTTGACTCATATTTCGTATGATGATATACTTATCAACGTAGCGAAAAACAAGCTGCAGATGGCTATAGGGGTATAGTTCAATGGTAGAGCAACGGTCTCCAAAACCGTTAATGTGGGTTCGAGCCCTGCTACCCCTGCCACAAATCATGAAGACTGGTTGTAGCTTTGCTTATGCCAGTCTTTTGTTTTTTTGAATATTTAATCCGCGATCAAGCGTAGTATGGTCTGATGTCCGGGGGTGCTCCTCTGGGCATTTGTCATATCTGAAAATAAGTGGGACCATCTGGTTACCCGGCACCTGGTTGGACATGGATTCGCATCACGAAGCCATGGTCCGGCAGGATCCGGCTTTGATGAAAGCGTCGGATATCCTCATGGATGTATACACATCCGACATTCATCACTAAAATTTAAAAGTTTAATTCCTATATATTCACAGATATATTGTATAATAATGAAGAATGGCCCCCTGGATATGACATCCAGATATGGGCTGAGGCTTCATCTTCCTTGCTGGCCATCTGAGTCACGAGGGACAGAAGGGAAGCTTCAGCAAATACAGATTAGGAGTGAATTATGTTAACGCAGATTTTGAGGATGGATAAATATAGGGATATCGCCCTGGTTGGTGCGGGCGGCAAGACCACACTCATCAACACGGTGGTCGAAGGGATCCGGAAGACGAAGAAGATCCTGGTATCCAGCACCACGCTGTTTCCTGAACCTGAGGAATCCAGTTATGACTTCATCGACTATTCTTTCCGTGACGACTACAGTCTCGACAGCATCCAGGAGAAAGGGGTCTACATCCTTTGCAAGGGGAGGACAACAGACAAGTTCCGTGTCGGACTTGACCGCGAAGAGCTCGAGAAGGTGGCAGACGCATTCGACAACACGATCATTGAATGTGACTACTCCATGGGAAGACCGCTGAAAGGGTTCAGGGTCAGTGAATCGAACATTCCGGTGACGACAGACCTCACCATTGGTGTCCTCGACATCCAGTCCCTCGGCATGGAAATCAAGAATGAGAACATCTTCCATCTGGACAAGTTCCTCGACATCACCGGAAGCAAGATCCATGGCCTTGTCACGCTGGAGAACCTGCGGACGATCGTGGATGACCCCATGGGCCTTTTTCTGAAAGCCTATGGAAAAAGGGTGCTTTTCATCAACAAGGTGGAGAAGGAGCTGGATTATGTCTTTTCCCAGAGACTGCTCGAGGTGATCGACCTGAGCAGAATCGACATGGTGGTCGCGGGAAGCCTTCTGGCAAACCGGTTCAGCGTCCTCAGCGGAAAGGTCTGATTAAAGAGATACAATCTGATTCAAAATAGATTTGGAGGTGAATGGCAGCCCTGGGATAGCTCAGGCTGTCGCAACGATGCGATATTTGATTTTAAGCGATATCCATTCAAACTACGATGCCCTGTCAGCAGCCCTGCGGGATGATACCTATGACAAGGTCCTTTTCCTTGGAGACATCATCGGGTATGCTGCTGAGCCCGACAGATGCTATGATAAATTCCTTGATCTCGGTGGGGTTGGGGTCATGGGCAACCATGAGAACGGGGTTGTCCATCCGGAGACGCTCTTCATGTTCAGTGACAATGCCCGGAAAGGCATCCTGTATACCATGAAGAATCTCAAGGAGCGGAATCTGGAACATCTGAAGCACCTCCCGTTCAAGCTGTACATCGAGGATTTCGTCATCTGCCACACCATGCTGGACGCCCCAGAGGATTTCAGCTACGTCTTCCCGGAAGAGCGGCATTCCCGCCATCTGATGGATTCTTTCGCCCGGATGAAGCAGGAAGGTGTACATCTCCTCTTCACGGGGCATACGCACCACCCCTGCATCTTCAGGGAGGATGAAGGGGAAATCGAAGTCTACCGTACCAATGAGGCTGAAATCTACCTTGACGACAAATACTATATCGTGAATGTCGGAAGTGTGGGGCAGGCAAGGAATGGGCTCCCCAAAGCCCA
>DATISI010000043.1:0-3042 GCA_035581745.1 Clostridiaceae bacterium | reverse complement strand
AAGAAGATCGAAGAAGCTGCTGTACAGGAATTCAGGGACCATAACTTTGCCTCCTCCAGTGTGAACCGGATCGTGGAAGCCAGCGGAATCTCGAAAGGAAGCTATTACCAGTATTTTGAGGACAAGAAGGATCTTTACAGATATATCCTTTCCGTAATAGCGGACCAGAAGATCACGTTCCTGTCCCCTGTACTGATGAACCCTCAGGAGATGGATATCTTCACCCTGATCAGGGAACTTTACAAATCGGGACTGGCCTTCGGACTCGCGCATCCGGATTATCTTGAGATTGGGAACAAGATGATTCGCGATTCCTCGGGAATCGCTGCAATGGAAGTGTTCCCGGATATGAAGGAACGATCGGACAATCTATTTCTGGGTCTGTTGAAGGAAGCGGTGAAGCGTGGAGAGGTCAGGGAAGGACTTGACCTGAGCCTCGTGTCCTATCTGCTATCCTCTCTGAACATCACCATTGCAGACTATTATTTCAAGGTCAGGGACAAGGCCAGGTTAGAGATTGATATCATGGAAGAGGTCGAGAAGCTGATTGCATTCATACGATATGGAATAGGAGAAAGGAGCGAAAAACAAAAATGATCAAAGTGGAACATCTGAAATATTCCTATGAGAAAGATGGCAAATATGCCGTCAATGATGTGAGTTTCGAAGTGGGCAATGGAGAGGTCTTTGGATTCCTGGGTCCATCCGGAGCGGGAAAGTCAACGACGCAGGGTATCCTCACCGGTCTTCTTCCCATCCAGGAAGGAGAAGGGGAAGTCGCAGGGTACAACCTTAGGAAGACATCACGGAAAATGTTCAACAGCATCGGAGTCTCCTTCGAACAGTCCAATGTCTATGGAAAGCTCACCGCATTGGAGAACCTGGAATTCTACCGCAAGCTCTTCGATGGAGAGACCCTTGACCCGATGTACCTCCTGAAGCTTGTCGGACTTGACCATGTGGCGGGAAAACGGGCGGATACCTTTTCGAAAGGGATGAAGCACAGGCTGACTTTCGCCAGAAGCATGATCAACAAGCCTTCCATATGGTTCCTTGATGAACCGACAACAGGACTGGATCCTGCCATCGCGAACCAGATCAAGGATATCATCAAGGAAAAGAACAAGGAGGGGACGACAATCTTCCTGACGACGCACAACATGTTCATCGCGGATGAACTCTGTGACAGGGTCGGTTTCATCGTGGATGGAACACTCCGGCTGATCGATTCTCCGAGGAACCTGAAGCTGCAGTATGGAGAGAAGTTCATCGACGTCGAGTACCATGAAGGGGAAGGCACGCTGAAGGAGAAGCTTTCTATTATTGAAGAGAAAGACCGGGCGCGTCTCAATGCCATCATCACAAAGGGCGGCATCGAGACCATGCACACCAAAGAAGCCACGCTGGAGGAGATCTTCATCAAGGTCACTGGTAGGGGGTTGGTTTAAATGAAACTCTGGTATACCTTCCTGAGGGACCTCAAGGTTTCGTTCAGGACCTACTATATCTACATCGAGATCTTCATCGCTCTGCTCTTTGTCGCAATCGTCATCTTCGTCCTTCCCGAGAACTACACCACGGTGCAGGATACCTACCTTCTCGTGGAGGAGTCATCGCTTAGGGAGGAAATCCTCGACAGGCTTTCCTCAGATGAGGGTAACCTCGTTGTGGTGGAATCCCGTGAGGCGTTGAACACAAGCCTCGAAGCGGACAGGACCGCCTCCGGTCTCGTCGTCACCCTGGCGGATGGGAAACTGAACTATGAAGTTGTCCTTCAGGGTTATGAAGGGGAAAGGGTGAAGAATATCGTGGAGATCGCTCTCCTTGAGGTGTTCAAAGAAGAACACCCGCAGTATGTGGACAGCACTTCTGTAGAGACGCTGGATGCCAGGAGCGAGAAGCTTCCTATCAAGGTGAACATGCTTCCGGTGTTCCTCCTCCTCAATTCTTCCTTTGTAGGGTTGTTCATCGTGGCAGCTTACATCTTCATCGACAAGGAGGAAGGGACGATCCGAGCACTCACCGTCACTCCGGTAAGGATCCGTGACTATCTGCTCTCCAAGATGGGGGTCCTCCTCATCATGGGTACCATCACCGGTTTGCTCACGACGCTGCTGATCGCAGGAACAAAGGCGAACTATCTCCATCTCTTCGTCCTGCTTTTTGCGACCAATATTTTTGGCACAGCACTGGGACTCTTTATCGCGAGCCTTTATGATTCGCTCATCAAGGCGATGGGGGGAATCATCCTGATGATGATGACGCTTGCTTTCGCGGCTGTTTCCTACTACCTTCCATCCTTCTCGCCCGCGTTCATCAAAGTGCTACCTTCATACCCCATGATCTATGCGTTCCGGGAAGCCTTCATGGAACAGCCTGACCTGTCGTATCTCTATCTGGTGGCCGCAGGATCTGCCATCCTGGGAATCCTGATTTTCGCCCTGGCTGTCCAGAGATATAAGAAGACATTAACCGTGGAAGGAGGGAGCATGTGATGAAGAAGCTGCTTGCGCTTACCGGTCGTGACCTGAAGTCAGGACTGAGAGACTCCATGATCCTCTATATCCTCATCGTCCCATTCCTTCTTGCCGTGGTCCTTAAAATGGTCACGACATCCGCAGGAGAAACCACCATCAATATGGCCGTGGACAAAACTGTGGATTCCGCTGTCGTCTCCCATCTACAGCGTTTCGGCAACGTCGAAGTCTTTGATTCCCTGGAGGATGTCCGTGGTCGTGTAGATGATTCAGATGATATCTTCGGCGTCTCCATGGAAGGGGAAACGTACAAGCTCATCCGGCAGGGAGATGAGACGGAGGGAACTCTCGAACTCCTTCAGCTCATCGTGAATGCTACAGCCAATGAAGGACTTGAGATACCAGCCGCAGTCACGGTGTCCGATGTGGGCTGGAGACTGTCTCCCATCCGCCAGTATGGTGGAAGCATCCTTGCCATCTTTGTCTCGGTCTTCGGTGGAATGATCATCATGATGAACCTGGTCGAGGAGAAGCAGGAGAACACCCTTGCCGCGATGAATGTGGC
>DATISI010000042.1:0-1783 GCA_035581745.1 Clostridiaceae bacterium | reverse complement strand
CTTTCCATGATCCCCTGGAATTTCCAACCTCCTCTTCCCTGCCCTTTGCTTTATCCGCTTCTGGTCCCTCTCCGTTCATCAGCCCGCCTGGCTTTCGTCTATCTTCAGGCCCCTTTTTTGTACCAGCCATGCAAACCTTGCCTACATGACGAGGCGTTCGTTTCCATAACCAGGAAAACCTTGACAAAAGGAATCAATTAAAGTAATATTATCATTAATGATAATATTACTTTAATTGATAATACCGAGGAGGAAATCATGGATAATAAGGTTTTAAGCGGGCTGCTCAACCCCATACGGATGAGGATGATGCAAATTGTCTTGAAGAATCAGACAGCAACGACGAAGATGTTCGCAGATGATCTGCCGCATGTCCCACCAGCAAGTCTCTACAGGCATATCAACAGACTGGTGGCAGATGGGATCCTAGAGGTCTGTGGAGAGAACAGGATCAGGGGAACAATCGAGAAGGTGTACAGGCTTCGTCACAATCCCTTCCAGGAGATGGAAGACATCGGGACGAGTGGCCATAAAGAAGAACATGATAATCTCTTCTACACGTTTGCGATGACGCTTCTAAGTGATTTCAATAACTATACGAGCACAGAAGGCTATGACCTCCAGAAGGACAAAGTAGGCTTCCGGAGCTTCCCACTCTATCTCAATGATGAGGAGTGTCTTGAATTCATTGATGCCCTGAAGGTCTTACTGCAAAACGTTACAAGTAACGGACCAGAGAATGGAAGGTCACTGCGTAAATTCTCATTTACCATCATGCCAACAGAGGAAACTGAAAGGAGTGAGGAATCATGACCCATACATTCACAGAAAAGGAAGTTGTCATCCATGGCGAATATGACCTCGGCGCGACCCTGACCATACCAGAAGGCGGCGACAGGAAATATCCTGCGGTTGTCCTGGTCGCCGGTACAGGACGAGGTGACCGTGATGGAAACCAGAAGGGCTTCCACATGAACATCTATAAGCAGCTGTCGGATTTTCTGGCAGGCCTGGGCTTCATCACACTTCGGTATGACAAGAGAAGTGTGGGAAAGAGCAAAGGCGACCAGTACACGACCGGCATGGTGGACCTTGTCGACGATGTCATTGCCAATGTCCGCTTTCTGGAAGGTCTTCTGGAAGTAGACCACGACCAGATCCTTCTCCTAGGCCACAGTGAGGGCTGTATCCTGTCTACCATCGCCAACCAGAGGCATCCGGTTTCCGGGATGATCCTCATCGCAGGTGCAGGTACGGCGATAAAGACAGCCATGCAGTCACAGAACCATCTCATTATGGAAGAGATTAAAGAGATGAAGGGATTGAAAGGCTCCCTGCTCCGCCTGCTCCTTTCCGAGAAGAAGGTAAGCGGGAAGCAGGACAGGCTGTTCGAGAAGGTTCTCCATTCAACCGATGATGTCATCAGGGTGCAGTTTTCGAAATTCCCCGCAAAATGGCTGCGGGAACATCTCGGCTATACCGATGAAAGCATCCTCACCCTCCTGAAAGACACCACCTGCCCGATCCTGGTGGTTGAAGGGACCAAGGATGTCCAGACAAGCCCGAAAGGGTTGGAGAACATCAGGAACCTTGTTCAGGACAACCTCAGCCTGCGTGTGGTGGAAGACATGAACCACATCCTTCGCGAATTCCATGGCCCGAAATCCCTGATGAATCTGAAAAAGGACTATACCAGGCTTCTGGACAGTCCCCTCCATCCGGGACTGACCGACGCTATAGCAACTTGGCACACTGAAACTTTTGGAATAGCCGGATTACTGGG
>DATISI010000041.1:0-5733 GCA_035581745.1 Clostridiaceae bacterium | reverse complement strand
GAAGGTGTAATGATGGAAAAATTGTTTAGTTCAGAAAAACTGAGAGAAAGAGGGGACATGGTGTCCTCCCTTTATCGTAAATACCAGCTGCCGGTGAACATCATCCTCGCGGTGATTGTCCTGGCGCTTCCCTTCATCCTGCAGTCCCAGTATGTCATGAGGATTGTCATCATGATCGGGATCTACTCGATCCTCGCCCTGTCCCTTGGGCTCATCACGGGCTATGCGGGACAGACGTCCCTGGGCCATGCGGCCTTCTATGCCATCGGTGCCTATACCTCGGCGCTGATCAGCTCGAATTATGGAATCAGCTTCTTCATCACCGCACCCATTGCGGCGGTGGCTGCGGCCCTTGCCGGACTCGCCCTGGGTCTTCCGACCCTTCGGCTCTCCGGAACCTACCTCGCCATCACGACCCTCGGATTCTCCGAGTTCGTCCGGATGGTGATCTTGAACTGGGACAAGGTGACCAAAGGTCCGCTCGGCATCTCCAGGATCCCGAAGCCGAACCTCTTCGGTATGGACCTCATCATCAGGAACAACGGACTGTACTACCTGATGCTGGTCTTCCTCGTGTTCACCACGGTCACGGTCTACTTCATCGTGAACTCCAAGATCGGACGCGCCCTGATGTCCATCCGTGACGATGAGCTGGCGGCCACGATGATGGGGGTCAGGACCACCATGTACAAGGTGCTCGTCTTCGTCATCGCCGCGTTCTTCGCAGGCCTCGCCGGAGCGTTCTACGCCCACATGATCAGTTTCATCGACCCGAACACGTTCACCTTCGACACATCGATTCTCATCCTTTCCATCGTCATCCTTGGCGGTATGGGAACGATGAAGGGCATGTTCGTCGGATCCGCACTCCTCATCTCCTTCCCTGAAGTCATGCGTTTCCTGCAGGAATACCGCTTCGTCGTGTACGGCGTGGTCCTTGTCCTCACCATGAGGTTCAGGCCGCAGGGCATCCTCGGAGGACAGAAGAGGACACCATACAAGCTTCCCAAAGGGGTCGTGGAGCACAGTACCGTCAGGGACGATGCGACAGGACCTGAAATCGTGAAAGGAGATGAGGTGTAGATTATGGCCTATCTAGAAGTCAAAGACATATCGATGCGTTTCGGCGGACTTGTCGCAGTCGACAAAGTCAGCCTGACCGCTGAAAAAGGCGAAATCGTCAGCATCATCGGACCCAATGGCGCAGGGAAGACCACTCTCTTCAACATGCTTACAGGGGTATACAAGGTCACTGAAGGCCAGGTCATCCTGGATGGGAAGACCATCAGCGGACTCGACCCTCAGGATATCGTGAAGGCCGGGATGGCCCGTACCTTCCAGAACGTCAGGCTCTTCGGCGACATGCGTGTCATCGAGAACGTGCTCCTCGGCATGCACATCCATACCGACTACAACTTCCTCGATGTCATCTTCAGGACGAAGAAGTTCAAGGAAGTCGAGAAGAGGAAGCATCAGGATGCCATCAACCTCCTGGATTCCATCGGACTCGTCAGCAAGATCCACAGCTATGCCACGAACCTCCCTTACGGGGACCAGAGAAGACTGGAGATCGCAAGGGCGATCTCGACACGCGCGAGCGTGCTTCTCCTCGATGAGCCAGCTGCAGGAATGAATGGCCAGGAGACGGAAGCGCTCCTCGACTACATCCGCACACTGAAGAACCAGGGCATCACCGTCATCCTCATCGAGCATGACATGAGCCTGGTCATGAACATCTCCGACAGGATCTATGTCCTGGATTACGGAAAGAAGATCGCAGAGGGGCTGCCCAGGGATATCGCGAAGAATCCAAGGGTCATTGAAGCGTACCTCGGAAGGAAGGCAGAGCATGCTGATAGTGAATGACATCCATACCCATTACGGGAACATACACGCCCTGAAGGGCATCAGCCTCCAGGTGAACAAGGGAGAGATCGTCACCCTCATCGGAAGCAACGGCGCGGGAAAGAGCACGACGCTCTCCACCATCACGGGACTCCTGAAACCGACAAGCGGACAGATCACCTTCAACGGGAAGAACATCGCGGCGAGACCGCCGTCTGAGATCGTGAAGATGGGCATCAGCCTGTCTCCTGAAGGAAGGGAAGTCTTTCCTGCCCTGACGGTGGAAGAGAACCTGTCCCTCGGAGCCTTCACGAGAACCAACAAGGGTGAGGTGAAGAACTCCTATGACAGGGTGTATGACCTGTTCCCAAGACTGTTCGAAAGGAAGAAGCAGACCGCAGGAACGCTGTCAGGAGGCGAGCAGCAGATGCTGGCCATCGGACGTTCCCTCATGGCGGAGCCACAGCTCCTCATGCTGGACGAGCCATCCCTCGGCCTTGCGCCGAAGCTCGTCATGGTGATCTTCGACCTCATCCAGAACATCAACAAGCAGGGGACGACCATCCTGCTCGTCGAGCAGAATGCGAACATGGCCCTGTCCATCGCGCACAGGGGATATGTCCTCGAGACCGGAAAGGTCATCATCACGGACAACGCGAAAGCCCTGTCTGACAATGAGGACGTGAGACGCGCATACCTCGGGAACATCGAGGGATTCTAAAGCCGGTAAAAAACTGCAGACCAGAAACCATCGAATCACACCATCCGATTGGAGGTTGCGGTTTGATGCTCCGGCTGCACCCCATGGAAATAAAACAGAAGAAAAGGTAAGATGATAGAGAAGACAGAAGAAAGCAGCAGAAGAAGACTGCTATAGCTGATGAGCCTGATGACGTCGACAAAGCTGAAGCAGCCAGGAAACGGATGAAGTCAGTGAAGCTGATAACGCTAATGAAGCTGACGAAGCTGACAGGCATGGATGCAAAAAGAAGCGATTCAGGCAGACAGGAACAAATCAAGACAGGAAAAGTCATGACAATGAAATCTTGACCAATAAAACTGAAAAACAAAACAAGGGGGAAAATCATGAAGAAGATTATCAACAACCCAGACCACGTGGTCTCAGAAATGCTTGAAGGGATGGCGAAAGCCCATCCTGAGCTGGTGTATTTCCCAGAGCTCGAGGTCATTGCAAGACGCGAAAAAGGGAAGAAGGTCGGACTGGTATCCGGCGGAGGAAGCGGACATGAGCCTGCGCATGCGGGGTATGTCGGAAAAGGGATGCTTGACGCGGCTGTCGCCGGGAACGTCTTCTCCTCCCCATCACCAGACAGGATCATCAAGGGAATCGAAGAAGCGAACAGTGGCGAAGGTGTCCTTCTCATCATCAAGAACTACTCCGGAGACATCATGAATTTCGAGATGGCGAAGGAACTTGCGGAGATGGACGACATCAATGTCGACTTCGTCGTCGTGAAGGATGACGTGGCGGTACCGGACAGCACGTATTCCACAGGAAGAAGAGGAATCGCGGGAACGGTGTTCGTGCACAAGATCGCGGGTGCGAAGGCAGAAGCCGGAGCATCACTCGCCGAAGTCAAGGCGACTGCGGAGAAGGTGGTCTCAAGGATCAGGAGCATGGGAATGGCGATGACGCCTTGCATCCTTCCTGGTGTCGGAAAACCTGGATTCACCCTCGGAGAGAATGAAGTCGAAATCGGCATGGGCATCCATGGCGAACCTGGCGTGAACAGGACCACAACCCTTTCCGCGAAAGACCTCGCGAAGACCCTTCTGGACAGGATCCTTGAAGACTACGATTATTCCGGCAAGGAAGTCGGTCTCATGGTAAACGGACTGGGCGGAACGCCACTCATGGAACTCTACATCCTCATGAACGAGGTGGAGAAACTCCTGACGGAAAAGGGCATCAAAATCCACAAGGCCCTCGTCGGAAACTACATGACCTCCCTCGAGATGTCCGGAGCGTCCCTCACCCTCATCGACCTGGATGCGGAACTGAAAGAACTCCTCGATGCACCGTGCGATACGCCGGCGATGAAGGCATAGGAGGATGATGGTTATGGAAATGACGAAAGCACAGTATATGGAATACCTTGACCTGGTCCTCGCGAAACTCGCGGAGAACAGGGACTATGTCACGGAGCTCGACTCCGCGACAGGAGACGGCGACCACTGGGTGAACATGAACATGGGCTTCCAGAAGCTCGTGTCCAGTCGGGAGGCCCTGGTAGACCTCTCTCTGAAAGACATGTTCAAGAAGATCGGCATGATGATCATGTCCACCGTCGGAGGCTCTGCGGGAGTCCTCTACGGAAGTGCATACATCAAGGCCTCACAGGTCATCGGGGAGAAAGAGACCATAGACATCGCACTGCTGAAGGACATCCTGGATGCCCAGCTGCGTGCCATCATGGAAAGAGGGAACGCACAGCCGGGATTCAAGACGATGATCGATCCGCTGCATGTCGGTGTCACGCGCCTCGCGGCGGCCCTGGAAGAAGGCAGGAGCGATTCTGATGCCCTCCAGGAGCTCAAACTGGGGGCCATTGAAGGCATGGAAGCGACAAGGGACATGGAAGCGGTCAAGGGAAGAGCAACGTATCAGACGAATAAGGGTGTCGGATGCCTGGACCCGGGCGCTGTCACGATGAGCTATCAGATAGAAGTCCTTGTGGACTACCTGACCGGAAAGGTTCTCTCGCAATAACAGGAAGGAAGTAAATTATCATGAATCTATTACACATCAAGGATATCGCGCTGAAATACTCACAGGCCATATCCACGATCCTCGACATCGATGTGGTGATTATAGACAGTGAATACAACAAGCTTGCCTATACCTCCAAGAATATCAGCAACCAGCTTCCTATCACCAGGATGTCGGTCATCGGTGAGGTCCTTCATACAGGTAAGGTCCTCATCGTACAGGATAATGGAAAATATCCGATCTGCACCAACTGTGTGGACAGTTCCGTATGCAAGATTTCAGGAATCATCTCCGTCCCCATCATCTACAATGATAGGCCTGTGGGGGCGGTCGCCCTCCTGATCCCGAAGAACATCAAGTCGACGATCTTCGAGAACATGGAGCCTGCGATCGACTTCGTCGAGAGCATGGCGGACCTCCTGAGCTTCCGTCTGCAGAATATCGCGGATTATGACAACCTGAACAAGACCAAGCATGAACGGGAGACGGTCATCAACACGATTGACGACGGTCTGGTCGCCCTGAACAAGGACGGCGAGGTCTCTTTCTGCAACAACCAGTTCCTGAAATACTTCCACATCACCAAGGATATCATTGGCCTGAAGCTCGAAGAGATCATGACCCATGAGAAACTGGATGAGATCCTGGTCGCCCCTGAGGACAAGATGGTCAGGAGCCTCTTCCTCGAGGACAGGAATACCGTCTTCAGAGGAATTGTCTCCAAGCGTAACATCACGATCAACGGCGTGAAGATTGGCGTGCTCCTCTCCTTCAAGAGCCTTCGGGACAGTTACTCCAACTTCTCCTCCGTTCTGGACCAGTATGAGACCATGACATTTGAACGGGTGAAGACCAAGGACCCCATCATCCACACACTCATCGACAAGGCCAAGGCGCTTGCTGTCAGGGACAGGAACCTCCTCATCCAGAGCGAGACCGGCCTCGAGATCTTCGGGATGGCCAGGTCCATCCATAACTTCTCCGACAGGGCGAGCGAGCGGTTCACCACCGTGCACTGTGCGAACAAGTCGTACAGCGACCTCGAAATGGACCTTTTCGGCGAGGAGAACAATCCGCTCTTCGGCGTCCTGAACCTTGCGAACCACGGCACCGTCCTCGTCTATGACGTCGACGAGATGCCGCTTTACCTGCAGCAG
>DATISI010000040.1:0-2872 GCA_035581745.1 Clostridiaceae bacterium | reverse complement strand
GTCTTAGAAGTGCCACGTCCAGGATGTCCGGTCTGTTCGTCGCGGCGACCATGATGATCCCCTCGTTGATTCCGAAACCGTCCATCTCGACCAGCAGCTGGTTCAGTGTCTGCTCCCTTTCATCATGTCCGCCGCCAAGGCCTGCGCCTCTCTTACGGCCGACCGCATCGATCTCATCGATGAAGATGATGCAAGGGGAATTCTTCTTCGCCTGGTCGAACATGTCCCTTACCCTTGAGGCTCCGACACCGACGAACATCTCGACGAAGTCTGAACCGGAGATGCTGAAGAACGGAACTCCGGCTTCGCCGGCTACCGCCTTCGCAAGAAGCGTCTTACCGGTACCCGGAGGTCCGACAAGCAGGATTCCTTTCGGGATCCTCGCGCCCAGGTCGATATATTTCTTCGGGTTCTTCAGGAAGTCCACGACTTCCTGGAGCTCGTATTTCTCTTCTTCGGCACCGGCCACATCCTTGAAGGTGACATGCTTGCTATCTGGATCAGCCATTTTCGCCCTGCTTTTTCCAAAGTTCATCACATTCTTGTTCCCTCCTCCGTTGTTCTGGTTCTGCTGGTTCATGAAGAAGAACATGAAGCCCAGAACGGCCATGATTCCGACAATCGGTATCGCGATCGACCATACGGAGGTCGTCGCTCTCGGTGTATATCTTTCAATGACCGTATCGTTTCCGAACTCCTGTAAGAAGGAATCCAGACGCTCTTCCGATGCGACAGACGTGAATTCTGTGCCATCCTGCAGGATACCGTTGATGGTCATCCCGTCAGACCTGACTTCGATCTCCTTGACATTCCCTGCCTTGTACTCACTCTTGAAACTGTCAAAGGATATGGCATTTAGACTGCTGTTGCCGTTGGAGAAGATGAAGGATCCGATCAGGAACAACATCAGGATCCCGATCCAGGTAAAACTTCCCGGCATTCTTGGTTTACTATTCATAATTTATGTAAGGGTAACCTTATGAAGCTTACCCATCTCCTTTCTCGATTGGTCCGGTCCTACCGGCCCTATATTTTACCAGTCCCCTGATGTCCTACCCTCTAAAAAGAGCGGATACTGCCAGTCTGATGGTAATGTCTTATCGTCATTGTAAATTAAATTGGACACAAAATAAATGTTTATAATACTAACATACTGTTAATAATCACTTATCCTGCACGATACACGGATTCCCTCCGCCTACTTCATATAGACTTCCTCTTTCAGGGATGCGACAAAGGGCAGATTCCTATACTTCTCCGCATAGTCGATTCCATATCCGATGATGAACTCGTCCGGCACATCAAAACCTTTGTACTTCACGGGGATGTCCTTCTTCCTTCGTTCCTTCTTGTCCAGCAGGCATACGATATCGATGGCAGCCGCTTTCCTTGCCTTGAGATACTCGATGAGGTATGACAGGGTGAGTCCCGAGTCGATGATGTCCTCGACAATGAGGATGTACTTCCCTTCGATGTCCATGTCAAGGTCCTTGATGATCTTGACCACGCCTGAACTCGACGTCTCCATGCCATAGCTTGAAACGGCCATGAAATCCAGCATCACGGGAATCGTGATCTCCTTCATGAGGTCCGTCATGAAGACGACGGATCCCTTGAGGATCCCGACCAGCACGAGGTCTTTACCCCTGTAGTCTTCGCTGATCACTTTTCCTAGTTCCCTGCATCTTTGTGCGAGCTGCTCCTTGCTGAACAGAACTTCTTTTACGTCATTTACTATCATTACTATTATTACCCTCCCAAAATATCCCTATGGCCAATATTCGCTGTGTCTTGTCCGTCACCTTGAAGTCTTCTCCAGTGACGGTGTCTCCAATATAGAATACCTCATCATCCTTTAAAAAAACTAAAAGACTGTTCCTGAGGTCCCGATTTATTTTCCGGTCGATGAAGATATCCTTCAGCTTCTTGTATCCCGTCATTCCAAGGGGTTTGATCCTGTCCCCATGCACCCTGTTCCGGATCCTCACCACGGTACCCGTGGCGTCCAGGTCGAAGTACCGGTAGGATTTGTCCCTTCTTTCCGGCATCCTGTCCAGGATTTCCATGGTCACCCTGCAGTCCTTGAAATAGTAGGTTCCGGGGACCGTATAGGCTTTCTCCTTCAGCGGACTGATGATGCTGGGGTCAAGGATGTTCTTGCTCTTGATGTAGACATCGCCATAATTGTTGTAGGCCGTGATGTCTTCCTTGACATCGATGATTTTCCCCGTCTCCTTCCCCGACAGCTCCATGATCTTCTCCACATGGACCCGCTCGATGTTCGAGATGTTCCCCTTCACGAGGCGGATCGCCTGCAGGATGAGCCTTCCGAGGACCGCCTTCTTCAACTGGAAGGCCTCCTTCTTGATCAGCACCTCATATTTCTTCTCGATGATGTATTTCACTTCCGCTTCCTTCACGCAGGTCTCGATGAAGCTGTTGTCCTCGTCGAGGAGCTCTGCCATTCGGTACAGCGTGTTGGGAAAATCCTCATTGAAATTCTCCCTGACGAAAGGGATGATGACATTGCGGATCTTGTTCCGGCTATAGACATTCTCCTCATTCGTCGCATCCATGCAGCCCGCAAGGCCAAGTGCCTCCAGATAGGCTTCGATATCTTTCCTTTCTGTGGAGAGCAGCGGACGGATATAGGATTCCCGCTTCGCGCTGATTCCTGTGAGGCCGGAGAGCCCCGTGCCACGGATCATGTTCAGGAGGATCGTCTCTCCCTGGTCATTGAGGTTGTGCGCGAGCGCGCACTTGTTGTATCCATTCTCATCCATGGTCTCTTCGAAGAAACCGTAGCGGATCTCGCGGCCTGCGACCTCGGAGGAGACTCCCTTTTCCTTCGCATAAAGCGCGGCGTCAGCCC
>DATISI010000039.1:0-3747 GCA_035581745.1 Clostridiaceae bacterium | reverse complement strand
CGAAAGCCTGCAGGATACCATGATGGACCTCGTCTTCGGTAGCGTGGGATCCTCTCTGACAACCTTCGGCCTCTATCTCCATATCTACAAATATCCTATAGAGGTCTTCACACAGATCGAGGAAGAGGCGAAGCGACTGCCGTTCAGACTCGGGAAAAAGGAGGAGGAAGGAATCGGGAAATAGGATAAGTCCACAGACAGAGGTGCGGAAAGCGGAAGACAGGAGTGAATGGCATATCGGACGAGAAAGAATCATACAGGTGAAACCCCATGGGAATCCGTGCAATCATCCTCCGGCGACGGGAATGTCTCCGGGGGATTCTGCTTCTTAAGCAGGCATGATGGCGTTCCAGGAAAGGTCGATCAGTGGGGTTTTAGGAGCAAAGATTGACAATTCTTGCGCTGCTTCGTTATTTTATATTTTATTCATATCTATAGCGGGTCGCGATTTGGTATAATTGGATATATAACGACTATTTTTGAGAAATGAGCGTTTAGCATTTGAAAATTGCAGGCAAGGCAGCCGCGTATCGTGCGGATATAGGCCATGGAGGAAAATGGTTGTCCTTCCCCCTTATGATAGGGATGAGGAAGTCCCTGATGCTCGAATCCACGCCCGAATCATGTCTTCTTCCATTCAGGGCCGATCAGGCCAGGATGAAGGGCAGTACAGAGGAATTGAACCTCATCGCCTACAATTGATTTAAAAAACGGAGGGATTTATTTGGAAAATTCAGTACAGAAAGAAAGACCAAAATTCGCGGTCATCGGTGCAGGTCATGGCGGGACAGCCATGGCGGGGCATCTTTCCCTGCTTGGTGTCGATGTCAGCCTGTATAACAGGGGAATCGAAAGGATCAGGGCCATACAGGAGAGCGGCGGGGTGGAGATCGTCTCCGGAATGGAGAGCATCCCCCACGGCTTCGCGACACTCGACATCGTGACGACGAACATGGAGGAGGCCATCAAGGGAAGGGATGTGCTGATGGTGGTGGTTCCTGCGAACGGGCACCGTTTCATTGCCGAGCAGCTCGCGCCTTATCTCGTGGACAACCAGATGGTGGTCCTCAACCCGGGCCGGACTGGAGGAGCCCTCGAGGTCCTCAACATCATCCGGAAACTTGGCTGCACGGCGGATGTCGTCATCTGCGAGGCGCAGACCCTGCTCTATGCGAGCCGGGCGATCAATCCCGCACAGACGCATATCTTCCGCGTGAAGAACAGTGTTCCCGTCGCGGCGATTCCTGCGCACCGTACCCCGGAAGTGGTGAAAGCGCTGAGGACAGCCCTGACCCAGTTCATTCCCGGCGACAACGTCATGAAGACGAGCCTCGACAATATCGGTGCGATCTTCCATCCGGCAGTGACGCTTCTGAATGCGGCAAGGATCGAGAGCACCAATGGAGATTTCGACTACTATACGGAAGGCATCACCGCATCGGTGTCCCTGATCCTGGAGAAGATGGACCAGGAACGAGTCGATGTGGCGGAGTCCCTTGGCTTCCGCGCGATGAGCGCGAGGGAGTGGCTGTATGTCGCCTATGATGCGGCAGGCAGGACGCTTTTCGAGGCGATGAGGAACAACAGGGGATACGACGGGATCAAGGCCCCGAAGACCGTGTTCACACGGTACATCTCGGAGGACATCCCGATGAGCCTGGTTCCCATCTCGGAACTTGGAAAACTCAGCAACGTCCCGACACCGACCATCGACTCCATCATCCTCCTGGGCTCCATCCTTCACGGGACGGACTACCGGGCGGAAGGAAGGACCGTCGAGAAGATGGGTCTGCAGGACATGACCCTGAAGCAGATCAGGAGCTTCATCATCAACGGGGACAGCTGACAAAGAAAGGGAAAAGGATTAGGAAACAGACGGATTTGAGGAGCATGAAGGGTAGGCGGACTGAAAAGAAGGCAGCCTTGGAGAAAGGATGCGCAAGACCCTGAAGGGATCAGGAAGCCTGATGACTGTAGCGGCATAGGAACTTGACTTGTGGTGAGGAACGGACCAGACAAGGAGGTTAGTTTATATGGAAAATACAGAAAGATATCGGATTCCTTTGGAAAGACTCAAGAAAGCGTGCAACCTGGACAAGGAACTTGATTTCTGCAGCTCGACGAGGGAGGTCGCGCCCTTTGACGGCGTGATCGGACAGGAGCGCGCGGTGCGGTCGATGCAGTTCGGCCTGGACATGGACGCCCCTGGTTACAACATCTTCGTCGTCGGACCCAATGGCACTGGGAGAAGTTCCTACGCCAACGCGATTGTGGCACGCACAGCCGTCGATGGGGATGAGCCGGACGACTGGTGCTACCTGAACAATTTCGCGAATGAGGACCAGCCCTGGGCGGTATCCCTGCCTCCGGGATGGGGAAAGATCTTCCAGAAGGATATGGACGAACTGGTCACGGACCTCAAGGTCGCCCTTCCGAAGGCCTTCGAGGAGAACAGCTATGTTCAGCGGAAGACCGCCATCATCACGACGCTCCAGCAGAACATGGAGAGCCTCTACCGTGCCATCGATGAGGAGGCAAGGACGGAAGGATTCACCATGCGGCAGATCCCTCCGAGATTCATGTTCATGCCCATCAAGGATGGACAGCCCATGCCCCCTGAGGATTTCGAGAAGCTGACCCCCGAGGAGCGCCAGAGCCTTGACGAACGGGGAAGGAAGCTCACGAAACGCCTGGATGAGACGCTTCGGACAGGCCAGACCCTGGAGAAGGACGCGAGGACGCAGATGGAGGAGCTGGAGAAGCAGGTCGCTTTCTCTTCCGCAGGTCCGCTTGTCGGCAGGCTGAATGACAAGTATGCCGACTATCCGAGGATCGTCGAATATCTCGACTCCGCGCTAAAGGACATCGTCGAGAAGCATACCCTCTTCGTCGTTCCGGAGACGCCTGAGGCAAAGAATCCCATGATGCCCCAGATGCCTCAAGGACCGGAGACGGACCCGTATATCCGCTACCGGGTGAATGTGCTCGTGAACAACGAGAAGTGCACCGGCCAGCCTGTCGTCATCGAGCCGACACCGAACTACTACAACCTTTTCGGAAAGATCGAATACAACAGCCAGATGTTCTCCATGAGCACGGATTTCACGATGATCCGGCCGGGTGCGCTGCACAAGGCGAATGGCGGCTTCCTCATCCTCCAGGCGAAGGACATCCTGACGGACGCCTATGTCTGGGAGACCCTGAAGAAGGCGCTGAAGCATGGAAAGGCTGTCGTCGAGAACATCGGGGAACAGTACAGGCTGGTTCCGACCGGGACCATCAAACCGGAACCGATTCCCCTGAACGTCAAGGTCATCATGATCAGCAACCCGCAAATCTATGACATCCTCTATACCCTGGACGAGGACTTCCAGAAACTGTTCAAGGTGAGGGTGGATTTCGATATCGAGATGCCGAGGAACATGGCCAACATCTGCCAGTACGCCTCCTTCGTCACTTTCGTGTGCAGACGGGACAACCTCAAGGATTTCAGCCGTTCCGGACTTGGAAAGGTCATCGAGTACGGCTCACGCCTTGCGGGGAACCAGAACAAGCTCTCGACGCGTTTCAACGACGTCACGGAGACCATCTATGAGGCGGCTGCGCTTGCGGAATACGAAGGCAGTGAGTATGTGGAGGCCTCCCATGTCAGCAAGGCGATCGAGGAGCGCAAATACCGCGCGCACCGGATCGAGGAGAAGATCCAGGAGCAGATCATCGAGAAGAAGATGCTGATCAGCACGGAAG
>DATISI010000038.1:0-2670 GCA_035581745.1 Clostridiaceae bacterium | reverse complement strand
CAGGTAGACGTAGCGCATGTCGTAGGAACCGTTCCTGATGATCTCACTGAAGTTGAAGTACTGGAACGGGATGAAGTATCTCAGCTAGTCCTCCTTGATGACATTGCTCACCATGGAGGCAATGAAGAACGCCATGACCGTGCTGATGGAGATGGTGACCACGGAACGGATCCTGTTGGACATCACCGCGATGAGGACACCAAGGGAGAAGAAGATGAGCTGGACGAACAGGGCGGTCAGGGAGATGAGGAGGAACACACGGGTGTCGAAACCGCCAGGCTCCACGACCCTCGCCACGATATAGGCGCTGAGCGTGACAGCGGCATTGATGAGGAGGATGAGGGCAAGCCCTGCCATGAGCTTGGACAGGACCACCTTCGACCTGGTCACGGGTTTCGTGAGCAGGAAGTCAGCCGTCTTGTCCGTGTATTCCCTGGCATAGAGGTTGAGGCCCAGGTTCATTCCCATGATGCTGAGGCTGAGCACGATATACAGCATGATATAGCCAAAATAACCGTTCAGGGAGGCCAGGTTCATGAGGTCCACGGACAGCGCCTCCAGCACCTCCGGCGGCAGCCCTTCGAAGAGTTTCAGGAAGGCTTCCGCGTCATCCGAGAATCCGGTATAGGCTCCGAGGAAGGCAACGATGATCACGACTAAGGATGCGATCCAGATCAGCGTGGACTTCAGGTACTGCCTGATTTCATGTATCACCATGTTCATCGCTTACACACCCTTTTCATAGTAATGCATGAAGACCTCTTCCAGGCTCGGCTCTTCGATATCGATATTCTTCAGCCTCACCTTTCCGATCTCCATCATGACCCGGTTCAGGTCTCCCTTGAAGAGGAAGCTCACGACATTGTCTGTTTGCTCGACGTCTGTCACGCCTTCGAAGCTGAAGATGCCCGGTTTGAGCGCGCCTTCGGTCTCGATCCGGAACCGCTTGTAGTTCTCGCCCCTCAGGTTCTCGATGTTGTCCAGACGGATGATTCCACCGTCCTTGATGATGGCGACCCTGTGGCACAGCTTCTGGACTTCGCTCAGGATATGGGACGAGAAGAGCACGGTCGCGCCTGTCTTGTTCTCTTCCATCAGGCGGTCGAAGAACTTCTGCTGCAGGAGCGGGTCAAGCCCGGATGTCGGCTCGTCGAGGAGGAGGAGTTTCGGTTCGTGCAGGAGTCCCTGGACGATTCCGACCTTCTTCTTGTTTCCGAAGGAGAGGTCCTCGATCTTCCTGTTCAGGTCAAGGTCCATGATTGCGGTGAGCTCCCTGATCCTTTTCGTGCAGTCCTTGTCATAGAAGCTCGCGGAATAATTGAGAAGGTCTTTGACCTTCATGTTGTCATAGTAGAAGACTTCAGAAGGAAGGTATCCCACATCCTTTGCGATGGTGGAGGCATCCTTCACGGAATCCAGCCCGAAGATCTTCGCGCTTCCCGATGTCGGATAGATCAGGCTCAGAAGGGTCCTGATGGTGGTGGATTTTCCGGCACCGTTCGGTCCGATGAATCCGAAGATCTCCCCTTCCTCCACGTTGAAGGTGAGGTTCTCGATCCCTTTGGATTTCCCGTAGTATTTGGTCAGTTTGTTGAGTTCAATGATACTCATGATTGCATCTCCTAAACATTTTTATAGAACATTTTCTTGAACATCTCCAGGTATTCCCTGCTCTCCTTGAATACCCTGTCATAGTCCAGCGGGACACCCAGGTGCTTCGCCTTCGCGAACTCCGCCTTCCCATACCCGTCGAAGGTCCAGGTGATGATCTTCATCGCCTTCTCCAAGTCGACATCCTCCTTGAAGAGGGACATGTCGACATTCCTGAAGAGGACCTTTTCGGATTCGGCCAGGATTTCCGTGTTGATCTTCTGCACATAGGCACTGGCCTCCTCCACCTCGTCGATATACATGGTCTCGATGAACCTGAAGAGTCCGGGGTGCTTCATGCTGAGCAGCGCTTTGGTGTTCGTGATCTGGATGATCCTTTCGATGAAGTCCGGCTCATCCGTATCGATCTTCCTGTAGAAGTCCTCCATGAGCCGTTCCATCGCGAAGTCATACAGGTAGTAGAAAAGGTTCTGCTTGTCCTTGAAGTAGTGGAACAGTATCCCTTTCGAGATTCCCGCCTTCTTCACAATCTCGTTCGTGGAGGCATTCTTGTAGCCGCTCTTTGCGAATTCCTCCAGTGCGGCATTGAGGATCCGCTCCTTCTTCTCCGGATCCAGCTTCTCAAAATTGCTGTACATGTCTCCTCCTTTCTCGGGTCCCATCCCTCATTTTCTTCAGTATATTCCCATTGACCACTGAAGTCAATATGAATCCTGACGATTTAATGCAGTATTTTTTACGATATTTTTCTGCTATCGCGGGATATGATTCCATGACTACAATTTCAGTAATCCATGACCAGATTCTCTTTCAGTAAACCCTCTCTCCATACGCTCACTCTCCCTTTTCCTTCTACCCATTTACCTTCTAACTAAGCCCTCACTTATCCCTCATTTATCTGCTCATTTACCCACCCATTTTTTCCTTCTGTAAGCCTCTCCACTTTATTTCCAAAATTCAATTGTACGCAATTGACTTTAGTGAGTTTGAAGGGTAGAATAGAAGGGGTACAAATTGGAATCATTCTAATTTACGAAATCAGAAGACAATGAGACCGTA
>DATISI010000037.1:0-2173 GCA_035581745.1 Clostridiaceae bacterium | reverse complement strand
TCCTGTGCGATTGTCTCTAGTGGTATCTGACGCTGATCCTATATTCACGTTTCCACTGGATACCGGGTCCTTTGATGAGGCTATCAGCAGCATCCTGTGACTGGAGAACGTGCTCTCACGGGGTTCAAGGGGATGCCTTTGTCAAAAACGATGGGCATGCGCCGGATGAACTGGTTCTTCCTCGCCGTCTCATAGATGAAGCGCGCGACGTTCTCCCGGGAGACGGTGATCCCTGCGGGTCTTTCCCCGAGGGTGATCCCATAGGTACGGCCGCTGTGCCTGTTCGTGAGGTGGATGATGCGGACAACGGTCCATTCGAGGTCCGACTGGGCGATGACCTGCCCGAGCCGCCTCATGTCCTGATAGGCTGCCGGATAGAGGACTTTCGCCATGGGTCCGGGAAGAAGGGTCGTGATATTCCTGCTGTCCTCCTTCGCGCGGATGGTCGGCGTGCCCAGGGTGATGAGCCTTTTCTTCCCGTACTTCTTCATCGCCGTGAGGATCATCTCATGACCATCTGCGATGGGTGTCCCTTTCCTTGTCCGTTTCATCTCCATGTCAGGACCCAGTGTGCTGATCACCACATCCGCTCCAGATATGGCCTGCTCGACAAGGTCCTGGTTCGACAGCTCACCGATGATGACTTTAAGGCGCGGATGGGTCCTGTCCATCCCGTTCCTATCGCGGATGTATGCGGTCACCGTATCGCCATGGCCCAGGGCATATCGGGTGACAATCCTGCCAATCCTTCCACTCGCACCAAATATCGTGATGTTCAACTCGCTTCCCAATCCTTCCGCATAAAGCCTCATTCTTCTCTTCCTTCCATTATAGGGATAAGAAACGGAAATAGACAATATTTCTCTTCACATGATGAAATATTGGGAGGCACATCGTCCGAATCCCATTCCCATCGTGCTGCATGTCTCCCCAGCTTTTGTAGGATACAGAGGTTTTTCCAGTGGAAAGCCTATAAAGAGGGAAGAGAGGAAGGTCATGTCAGTATGCTGGAGGGGAGAAAATCAGGGGAAATGAGGCAAAGAAGTGAATTTAATGTCCGGAAGTGGGAATTTAGGTGCATAGCCACTACTTTTCCCTTGAATAAGATGATACAATTATATTTGACGCAATAAATAACAGGAATGCCCATACCCGAGGTCAATTGGAATGGGATGACTTCCTGATTAAAAAGAAAAGGGGATCAGAAAAATGGGATTATATGATTATGAAGTAAAGAACGGAGAAGGACAGCCGGTGTCCATGAAGGACTACAAGGGTAAGGTGCTCCTCATTGTCAACTCGGCGACAGCCTGTGGGTTCACACCGCAGTATGAGGACCTGCAGGGCCTGTATGAGAAATTCAATGGCAAGGGTCTGGAAATCCTGGATTTCCCATGCAACCAGTTCGGGAACCAGGCACCAGGGACACAGAAAGAGATCCAGTCCTTCTGTGACCTGGAGTACGGTGTCACCTATCCGGTTTTCGAGAAGATCGACGTGAATGGGAATGGGGCACTTCCGCTCTATGACTTCCTGAAGACGGAGAAGGGATTCAAGGGCTTCGACCTCGACCATCCGCTGACCCCGGTCCTGGACGACATGCTGAGCGCTGCCAATCCGGAATACAAGTCTGACCCCAGCATCAAGTGGAATTTCACCAAGTTCCTGGTCGACCGGAGCGGAACCATCCTCGAACGTTTTGAACCGACAACCAGTGTCAAGCTCATCGAGCAGAGGCTTGAGGGGATCCTGTAGGAGAATCCCGCCAGGCGGTGGGAAAAAATACAAACCGACACGGTCGGGATCAGGAATGGGACCAGAACAGGGATTGAACCCGCTGGGAAACAGGTCTACAATGAATACAGATGAAGGATGTGTAGGATGATTGTTGAGGTAAGGTATTTCACAAAGACAGGAAATACAAGGAAACTGGCAGAAGCCATTGCGGATGAAGTGGGTGTACCGGCGAAGACTTTCGAAGAGCCGATCGTTGGAGAAATCGATGTGCTCTTCCTTGGAAGCTCCGTCTATGCCGCAGGAGTCGATGGCGAAGTGAAACGGTTCATCGCGACCCTGGATGGTAAGGTGAAGAAGGTGGTGGCTTTCAGCACGGCAGCACTTCTCCCTTCCACCTATACCCAGGTCAGGAAGCTGGTGGAGGCGCAGGGGGTCA
>DATISI010000036.1:0-5230 GCA_035581745.1 Clostridiaceae bacterium | reverse complement strand
ACCCTGACTCCGGGAACGCTGACAGTCGATATCGTGGGAGATGAGTATATCATCCATGCGCTGACGACTGAGGCGGCAGAAGGTATGGAAGGAAGCATCCTTGAAGCGCGTGTGAGGAAGTTAGAGGTGGAAAAATGAGTATTGCTGCACTAAACGGAATGGCCATCTTCCTTTCCATCCTGTTCTTCATCTGTCTGTACCGGGCCTATAGCGGGCCGACCGCAGCGGACAGGGGAGTCTCCATCAATGTCATCAGCACGAAGATCACCGTCCTCATCGCAGTGATTGCCGTGGTCACCGGCCAGAATGCCTTCATGGATGTCGCGCTGATCTATGCCATGATGGGCTTCATCGCGACCATATCCATTTCCAAGTATATTGAAAAAGGTAAATTGTTTTAGGAGGGGTTCACTATCATTCGAGATTTAATAGTCCTGTTTCTAGTCATATCCAGCTGTTTCTTCTTTCTGGTAGGAACCGTTGGACTGATAAGGCTTCCTGATGTCTTCAGCAGGATGCATGCCACAACGAAAAGCGATACCCTCGGTGCAGGGCTTGCACTCCTTGCCCTGATTGTATATCGGGGTCTGGATGCTGTCAGTCTGAAGCTCCTCCTGGTATTGATCTTTATCCTGATCACCAACCCTGTCGCAGCGCACATCATCGCGAAGGCGGCTTATTATCGAGAAAGAAGTGGAGGAGAAGACGGAAATGCAGATATTTAACCTGATCCTCATCATCTTCCTCATCGCCTGCGCCATCGCAGTGGAACGTACCCGAGACCTTCTCGGGGCTGTGATCATCTTTACGGCCTACAGCCTGGCCATGGCTGTACTATGGCTGCTGCTCAGGGCACCGGACGTCGCCATGACGGAAGCGGCCATAGGGGCAGGAATCACGACAATCCTATTCGTAGCCGTCATCAGCAGGACAAGGAGGATGGAGAAATGAGCAAGATATTCACGTTCCTGATCCTTGGGGGACTGCTCATCGTCCTTCTCGGAAGCATCGGTGAGATGCCTTCCCTGGGAGAGACAGGAAACCCTTCTTATAATGAAGTGGCGGAATACTATATCGAGAACTCCGCAGAAGAGACGAACAGCCTCAACATCATCGCAGCCATCATCACGGATTACCGTGCCTTTGACACCCTGGGAGAGACCACAGTGCTGTTCACAGCAATCGCCGCGGTTGTCTCCATCATCGGTGTCACGCACCATCATAAGGAAGAGGAGGATGAAACCCATGGATGACCTGTTTGTGAAAACCATCACCCGGATGATCCTTCCCTTCATTCAGGTCTATGGAATCTTTGTCGTCCTTCATGGACACCTTTCACCAGGAGGTGGATTCTCGGGAGGGGCCATCATCGGTGCGGGAATTGTCCTGTATACCCTGGCTTACGGCCTCGAAGCAGGAAAGAAGAAGATGCCCCATGAAGTCTCCCTTAAAATCGAGACGAGCGGAATCCTGATCTATGCCGGAATGGGACTTGTCGGTATCTTTGCCGGTTATCATTTCCTTGCCAACAAGGTGGCGGGTTTCCCCATGGGAACACTTGGCGGGATCCTTAGTGCGGGACTTATCCCCATTGTCACGGTGGCGATCGGACTCAAAGTCATGAGCACCATCATCACCTTGTTCCATACCATGATAGAGGAGGAGTGATCAAACTGGATATTAATGGAATCCTGGACAACATCAATTACATTGGCGCTATGGTCCTCTTCGTGGTAGGACTCTATACGGTACTGACCCATTCCAACCTCATGAAAAAGATCATCGGAATCAATATCATGGAAACGTCTATTTTCCTTTTCTTCGTTTCCATCGGCTATGTTAAGGGCGCGTCTGCGCCAATCCTTGACCCCTCAAGTGGACAGCTTGTCTATGTCAATCCGCTTCCTGCCGCCATGATCCTGACAGGGATTGTCGTCGCAGTCAGCATCACCGCCTTCGCCCTCAGCATCATCATCAAGATCCATGAAGCCTACGGGACCATCGAGCTGGATGAAATCATGAAGATCAGGAGTGCAGAATAAGATGAATAGTGTTCACTTTCCCGTCTACATCCTGCTCCTCATCCTCGGATTCGCCGTTCTGATCCCGCTACGCAAGAAACCATTTGGAAAAGAGTTCCAGATCCTGATGGCCGCTGTCCTTGGCCTGGCCTGGCTCCTGTCCCTGACAGTCCTGATCAGGGTAGTCAGTGAAGGCGCATACAGCTATACGTTCGGTTCGTGGGACAGTGTCTTCGGAATCGAGTTCCTGATAGACGAGTTCTCCGCACTCATGTCCTTCGTGGTCCTCACCCTATCCGGCCTCATCATCATCTATTCCGTGAAAGACCTGGAACATGAGCTCGAGAAGAAACAGATGTACTCTTACTATACGCTGGTGCTCCTCGTGGTCTTCTCCATGGTCGGCATGATTTTCACGAACGACATGTTCAACCTTTATGTGTTCATGGAAATCCTCTCCCTTACTTCTGTCGCGATCATCGCGATCAAGAAGAAGAAGGACACGCTGATGGCGAGCATCAAATACCTGATGCTTGGTGCCATCGGTTCGGTTACGGTCCTCATGGGGCTCGCACTCCTCTATATGGTCACCGGTCAGCTCAACATCACGGCCATCCATATGGAGATTTCCAGGGTATGGGAACTCTATCCGCGGAACATCCTCCTTGCGATGGGTTTCATCCTTACTGGTTTTGGAATCAAGGCGGCGATATTCCCGCTCCACAACTGGCTTCCTGATGCGCATTCCAGTGCCCCCACACCGTCAAGCGCGCTGCTTTCGGGTCTTGTGGTCAAGGCTTATGTCTTCGCCATCGCCAAGATGGTGTACCGTGTCATCGGAAGGGATATCGCGGTCAGCATCGCGATCACCGACTACCTTGTGGTCTTCGCTGTGCTCAGCATGATCATGGGTTCCGTCTTCGCACTGACACAGCGTGACATCAAGCGGCGTCTCGCTTATTCCAGCGTGGCCCAGATCGGCTATATCTTCCTGGGACTCGGTCTCGCCACCCAGATGGGTTTCTCTTCCGCACTCTTCCACGTCATCTCCCATGCCTTCATGAAATCCGCACTCTTCCTTAGTGCAGGTGCCATCATCTACCAGACAGGTAGAAGGGATGTCAAGGACCTGGACGGAATCGGATATGAGATGCCGGTGACCATGACGGTGTTCGCCGTAGGTGTCCTCGGCATGATCGGTATTCCTGGAACAAGCGGTTTCATGAGCAAATGGTACCTCGGGCTTGCGGTATTCGATGCCGGCCAACCTGAGCTTCTCCTCGTGATCCTCATCAGCAGCTTCCTCAACGCGCTCTACTATCTGCCTATCCTGATTTCCGCATTCCTCAGGGAACGACCGGACAGGGAACAGGTCATGGTCCAAGACAGGATTCCACTCAGCATGAAGGTATCCATGGGACTCGTCGCGCTTGGCAGCCTGATCATCGGATTTTTCCCGCATCTCGTCATGGATATCATCCAGAAGGCGGTTCCAACGTTCATCACCTTGAGCATACTTCGTTAATGGAGGGTCTGAATTGAACAATTCGAATGAAAAGAACTTGAATAAAATAAATCGTAAGGACAATAATGACTGGGGATGCGGAAAAGGTTGGTTCGGAATGGATACCTTCTGCATCAACTGCATCATGGGATACGTCCTTGCTGTCGCGCTGTTTGTCGTGTTCCTCTTCTATGTGGCGGTGGCCAGCAAAGAAGGGGCGGGCGGAATCATCGGACCGGTTGTAGGACTGGGAAAGGGGATATCCGACTTCCTCTTCAGCTTCAAGAGCCTTCCGGTCTGGATCATCATGATCCCACTCATCGGAGGTCCGATCGAAGCCCTCATTGGCAGGCGATCTGAGAATGCCAGGGATATGGCCGTGGTCAACACGACCTTCATCACCTTCTTCCTGATCCTTGCCCTATATCCACAGGTTGTCCAGGGAACGATGCGTTTCGCGATCCCCAGGATGCTGGGACTTGGCCTCAGTTTCAAGGTCGACATGCTCGGATTCATCATGGTGCTCACTTCCTCTGTGCTGTGGGTCCTTGTCAGCATCTACGCACATGACTATATGCGTCCTGAGAAGCACAAGAACCGTTTCTATCTCTGGATGTCCGTCACTTATGGCGGAGTCCTCGGAACCCTCATGGCTGGAGACCTCCTGACCATGTTCCTCTTCTTTGAGATCATGACTTTCGCCTCCTATTTCCTGGTGGCGCACAACCAGTCCAAGGAATCCCTCAAAGCTGGTGACAGCTACATCTATATGGGTGTCGTCGGCGGTCTGTGCATCCTCCTTGGGATGACCCTTGTCTATGTCTATACCGGAACTGTCGCTTTTGTTCCTATGGCAGGCGTCATCAGCGGACTGGGATGGATCAAGTATCTCATCGCCGCGATGTTCATCATCGGCTTTGGAATCAAGGCAGGGATGCTTCCTCTCCATATCTGGCTACCACGTGCACATCCTGTCGCACCGACACCAGCCAGCGCGCTGCTTTCCGGGCTGATGATCAAAATCGGGGCATTCGGGATCCTGCGCGTCATGACAAGCTTCTTCATGCCGGCAGTCGGTACGTTCAAGGACTACAAGGACCCCCTGTGGTACATGGAGAAGAACCTTGGTGCGGCCATCATCTGGATCGGGATCCTCACTATGGCTGTCGGGGTTTTCATGGCCCTTCAGCAGAGTCATATGAAGAAGATGCTCGCCTACCACAGTATCAGCCAGATGGGCTACATCATCATGGGTATCGGCGTTGCGGCCTATCTCGGACCCAAAGGCGCCATGGGCTTCGCGGGCGCGGTATACCACATGGTGAACCACGCGCTCTTCAAGGCACTGCTCTTCATGGTGGCAGGTGTGATCTACCTGAAGACCCACGAAATGGACATGTACAAGCTCGGCGGACTATGGAAGAAGTTCCCCTTCACCGCAGCCGTGTGCCTGATCGCCATCCTGGGAATCACAGGAATGCCCCTGTTCAACGGTTTCGCGAGCAAGTCCATCCTGCACCACGCCATCATCGAAGCTTATGAATATGGGAATCCCGTATTCAAGTATGCGGAGATCATGTTCACGATCATCAGCGCAGGTACGGTCTGCTCCTTCATCAAACTCTTCGGATTCGTCTTCCTGGGCAAACTGCCGGAACGTTTCGAACACATCACAGGGGAGAAACTGATGATGAATTTCGGAATG
>DATISI010000035.1:0-6649 GCA_035581745.1 Clostridiaceae bacterium | reverse complement strand
TTTCCTACAAACTTATGAGGGGATCGCACTCGCATGCGGTCATAACAGTTCATAGAGTTTTCTACAAACTATCTTCTCTTACAGCTTTATCTCGATGTCTACTCCTGCAGGAAGGTCTAATCTCATCAGCGCATCAACGGTCTTCGGTGATGGGTTGACGATGTCGATTAGTCTCTTGTGAGTTCTTAACTCAAACTGCTCTCTTGAATCCTTGTACTTATGCACAGCTCTAAGGATCGTGATGATTTCCTTCTCCGTAGGTAGTGGAACTGGTCCGACTACTTTGGCACCGGTAGCTTTCGCCGTCTCTACGATTCTTTCTGCTGACTGATCCAGTATACTGTGATCAAATGCCTTAAGTCTGATTCTGATCTTCTGTTTTGCCATTTTTTAACCTCCTTTGTTTTGTACGATATACTTCTAACGCACAACAGCTGGTAACCCATAAACTCCTCCGGGTGTTTCCTGCATTTAAGACGCACCTAAAGAACAGATGAGTACCATTCGCAGGACTCGTGGTCCCGCATGCTCATCAAGAATAACCTGTAAAGTCCAGCAACCTCTTGAATCATCGCTGTTCGCCTTAACTATAACAGTATATACTATTACAGTTTTCGTTACAATAGAAACTTTCTGAAATCCCAAGGGAATTCACAATATTTTTCTACGGCGCATCCTTCTAATTATATATAATATCCATAAATAATTCAAGTAATATTTTAAGCAAAGAAATATCCTGCCCTTTTCGTCTTCTCAGACCGAATCAGGCAGGAATTTCGATGTTCATTTCATGACAGGGACGGAAATCTTTACTATCCCATCCATCCCTACAACCAGCTCATTCCTTCCCTTTCTCCTCAAGCCTTCTCAGGATCCTTCCAAGGTCCGTGAGTCCTTCCACGATCTCCTCTCGTGGAAATCCTGCCGCCTCCAGCTCCTCATCGCTCTTCGCATTGATCTCCTTATAGAAGCTCAGCGCCATGTCGCAGGTGCTCTTCGTGGGATTGCGCTCCAGCTCCCGGTAAAGGAGGTCTTCCGCCTCTCCGTATTTCGCCTCGTGGAGCAGCTTCTTCAGGATGATCGGAAGGATGTCCTCCGTGCTCAGGGACTCCATGTGCAGCCCGTCAAGGTCGCTCGTCTCCTTCTTCATGAGCTTCGCGGCGAACCTTCCAAGGGATTCCACCATCCTCAGGATATAGTCCTGGTTGAGATTCATCGTCCGTCACCTCTCTTCCTTCAGCGTCTCACCTGGTACTCCAGCAAAGCGTTCATCACGCGGTTCTCATACACCTCGGTGGCTCCCCAGTTGAAACTCGTTAGAGGACTTTCTCCACCTCCGCTCACCGCATGCACGCGCGTCGTGCCCTCAAAGTCGTCCGCTGTCACGGTCAGGGTGAGCTTCCCTCCTGCACGGCTGTAGAACTGCTGGTAGACACTGACCACACATCTTCCTTCTCCAGCCTGCAGCACATAGGAATCCAGGAGCTGTCCTGTGATCGTTCCCGAAAGGACGCCCTCGTCGATGACGGCCATGGTCTCCTCCAAAGTCAGTGATACCCAAATTACGTCTGGCATAGTTCCTCCTCATATCCGGCTTCCCCGGTCATTCTCTTGCTTTTCCATTTACTTTCGATACGTATTCTTTCGATACGATTTCTCTGTGTGACCTTTTTATGTTCTCTTTCTTTATGTTTATTCCCTTTCTCTATTCTATTTCAGCTTTGCTGTTAAAGGCCTATGTCCTCGTACGTTCCACTCATACCGCTTCCAGTCTGGAGACCGCACGTTTTCCGGCCACATGGTAGATGTCGTCATAGAGATGGCTGTTCTCCTCGATGACCACATGGCTGACATTGATCACCGTAAGGTCATCGATGTTCAGGATGGTCCGCTCGATGTCCCTTGCGATGCTGTAGTCTAGGCTCGCGAAGGCTTCGTCGAGGAACAGGATGTCGGTCTTCGAGAGCAGCGCCCTCGCGATCGCGATCCTTGATTTCTCCCCTCCGGAGATGTTCCGACCATTGTCCTCAAGGACCGTGTCCAGCCCCTTGTCCAGGTTGTCCACGAAGGAGCGCAGTCCGGAGCCTTCGATGGCCGCCTCGATCCGCTCGTCATCCGTGTCCCGATACAGGGTAAGGTTGTTCTTCAGTGTGTCGTCGAAGATGAAGATCTTCTGCTCGACGTTTGCGATATGGCGGAAGTAGCTGTCCTTTCGGATGTCCTTCAGCCGGATCCCGTCGAGGAGGATATCCCCCTTGTCCACGTAGAAATATTTGCGCAGGAGTTTCAGCATGGTGGACTTCCCTCCACCGCTGGGTCCCACCACCAGGTATTTCTTCCCTTTTTCGAAGGTGAGGTTCACCCCGCTGAAGATCTCGTTCTCGTCATAGGAGAAGCTGGCATTCCTGATCTCGATGGAATCGTGGAAGCCATCGATCTCCTCGGTCTCGACGAAGTCCTCCTTGTTCCTCAGGACCTCATCGATGGCCTTGAAGATCGACTTGGTGGAGATGATCTTCGGGAAGAGTTCGGCAGCCTGCTGCAGCGGCCTGATCATCCGCTCCGCATTGGAGATGATGAGGATGACGCCGCCCAGGGTCACCTCTCCTGTGAAGGTCAGCCAGATGGCCATCACCACGATGCTGATGAAAAGCAGGTTCATGGTGCCGTTCTGGAACGCGTAGATGAAGGTGGAGTACTTGTCGATCTGGAAGCTCTTGTCCTGGAGCGTGCTGCTCCTTTTCCCGAAGTCCGTGGTGATCTTGTCATGGAGGTTGTTCGTCCTGACGATGCGGAACGCATTCAGGACCTCATTGATGTAGGTCGTGTATCCCTCATAGAGCTTGCTCCGTTCCCCGAAGTACCGTTTCAGTGGCTTCGAGAGGAGGCTGGACAGCCCTCCGAGGAGGATGGTGAGCCCGATGATCATGAGGAGGATCGTCGTGTTGACCCCCGCGATGATGATAGCGAAGACGAAGAAGGAGATGATGGCAAGCGACAGGTCGAAGATGGCGTCGACGAAGTTCGTGTCGATGGTGTTCAGGTCATTGGTCATGTTCGAGACGTACCTGGCATTGCTCTCCTTGTTGAACTCGTTGATGTTCTTGTCGAAGACCTTGAGGAGATAGTACTTCTTCATCCTCAGGTTCGCGTCCTTCCTGTAGTAGCCCTTCGCCGCGGAGAGGGTGGTGTTGAGGATGAGGACGCCGACGGAAAGCAGGAGGATGGTCACGGCTTTTCCCTGGAAGCCTTCCGCTTCGTTGTAGAAGACGACGTCGATGATCTCCTTGATGTAGATGTTGAGGAATCCTTCCGTCACGGCGGTGGCCGCGCCCACAAGGAGTCCGAGGATCAGATAAGGGATGGCCTTGTCATACGCTTTTCTCATACCGCCACCTCCTTCAGGTATTCTTCCATGGTATGCTGCAGCACTTTGCCGTTCACGATTTCCAGGACGTAGTCGTACTTGTCCGTGACCCCCGGATAGAACCGGTGGGAGATGGCGACGACTGTCGTCGGCAGGGAGAGGATGGTGTCCTCCACCAGCCTGCCCAGGGTCTCGTCGAGGGCCGAGGTGATCTCGTCGGCGAAGAGGATGTCCGGTTTCCTGATGATCGCCCTTGCGATGGAGATCCTCTGGCGTTCTCCTCCGGAGATGTTCCTGCCGTTCTCCTCGATGACCTCCTGCAGCCCGTGCTCCTTGCCTTCGACGAATTCGGTAAGTCCGGCTCCGGAGACGGCCGAAGCGATGTCCTCATCGCTATAGGCCTTGAAGAGGGTGATGTTCTCGAGGATGGTGTCCTCGAAGAGGAAGACATCCTGATAGATGAATCCTGCATGCTCGTTGAAGCTCTTTTCGGAGATTTCCTTCAGGCTGACGCCGTCCACGAGGATTTCCCCTGCATAGTCGTCGTTCACCTTGGAAAGCAGGTTGATCAGGGTGGATTTTCCCGCCCCGCTCGCCCCCTTCAGGAGATACTTCTTTCCCTTCTCGATGGTGAATCCTGTATCCTCGATGATGGTCTTTTTCTCATAGGAGAAAGTGAGACCGTCCACCTCGATGGCATCCTCCAGGTGGAAAGGCTTCGTTCCAACCTCCCTGTCCTCGTCCTCATCCTTCCTCAGGATCCGTTCGATGATGTTCCCGTGTGACTTGAGGTCGTTCAGGAGCGGCATCGTCTCCGTGATCGGCCAGATGGTCGCGTTCGCCATGGTGGTGATGAAGAACAGCCTCGAGAGGTCATAGTCACCAGTGAGGAAAGTCAGGATATAGAGCAATAGCATGATGAAGATCACGGTTCCCATGAGGTAGGAGAACTTGCGCTGCCAGAAGGTGAAGACGAAGAACTGGTATTTCTTCTGCTCCACGCGGGCGACCTCTTTCATCGTGTTCATCAGGAACCTGTCCTCGATGCGGTTCAGCTTCAGGATCTCAAGTCCCGAGAAGGTGTTCGACACGTTCACCGTGAACTTCTCGTTGTTCCGCTGCACGCCTTCCTGCAGCCTGACCGTCCTTTTCTGGAAGGTCCGGTTGATGAGGAAGACAAAGATGGAGACGAAGAACATGATGACGCCGAGTTTCAGGTCAAGGAAGAACAGGATGATCAGGGACACCGAATAGACGCTGAACCCGAAGATGATGTTCAGGAGCGAATAGAAATAGCCGTTCTCGAAATTGTTGATGTCATTGACCAGGTTCGAGACATACTCGCTCTTCAGCTTCCTGTTGAAGGAGCGGTAGCTCTTCGAGATGATCTTGTCGAATGCCGCCCTTCGGATGTACAGGATGGTGTCCCGCATGAATCCGATCCGGAGGAAGCGGGAGAAGATGAACATCCCCGCAGACAGGAAGGTCTGGAGCACGCCTATGACCGCGAAAAAGTAGAAGCGGTCCAGGTCTTTCGTCTGGACGACCCCAAGAAGGTTCGCATAGATGTAGTTGCTGAAGACGACCTCCGCCACGATGAATAGCGAAGCGAAGACGTATTTTGCGAATGCCCGCCTGTTGCGGAGCAGGATGTCTTTCATGACAATGTCCTCCTGTAGCTGAAATGAAGATTCCAAATCCATTCTAACCGATACGTTTCTGCAAAACGTGACATATCTGTTAATATTATACCGAATCCTAAAAATCTGTTCCGGTTTTAACCCGAATTTAATCAAAAGCATTGAAAATGCGGAGTCACAGGGGATTTCTCCACCGACTCCGCACTCATACTTCCCAAAACCGGACATGACAAAACAGGATTTTTATGGGTTCCGGGCCCCTGCCAGCTCAGTATCTTTTTCTGGCTCCGGGTTTCTGGTTCTGGATCTTTATAGGTTTCAAGTCTTTCAGGAACAGACTCATTTCAGGTATAGGTCTTCCAGTACAAGTCCCGGTATCCTTCCTAAATGTCCCACTCCGCGACTTCGAGCAGTCTTGCGACCTTCTTCAGGCTGGTCACCACCGCGTAGGCATGTTTCCTCACTTCGTCATCCGCCGGGATGAGGTCAGGGATGAAGATGCATCGGATGCCTGCGTTCACCGCACCGATGAGGCCGGACTTGGAATCCTCGAGGATGATGGCGTTCTCCCTGGGGATATGGAGCAGTTCGGCAGCTTTGAGGAAGATTTCCGGATCCGGTTTGCCTTTTTTGATGTCATCGCCCGTGATGACGCCATCCACCCTCAGATCCATGCCGATCTTCTTCAGGATGAACTGGGCACGTTCTTCCGCTGATGAGGTCGCGACCACCTTCCGGTAGCCCTTCTTCTCCAGGTAGTCGAAAAGCTCATACAGGCCTTCCTTCACCTCCAGCTGATCTTCCATCATCTCCTGGGCAAGGGCGATCTTCTTCACGAAGAGTTCTTCCACAGGCACATGCTGACCAAAGATCCCCTTGTAGATCTTCGTGATGTCCTTGTTGTTCCTCCCGATGGTCTGGTCGTATTCCGTCCTCGTGAGCAGGATCCCTGCCCCCTCCATGGTATGCCGCCATGCATGGAAAGACATCGTTTCCGTGTCCACCATGACGCCGTCCATATCAAATATCACGAGCCTCTCTTTCATTTCTCCATCTCTCCTTTACCCGCTTTTGTCTTTCGTGCATCTTCCGTGCCAAAGAGCGAGACCATCTGCTTCGGGACCTTGTCCTTCAGCCTCTCCATTGCCTCCGCTTCAAGTCGCTCCCGTTCCGCTTCTCCCCTGTCCCTGTAGTGGCAGAAAGCATAATAATGTCCGAGGTATCTCGTGCGGCTGTCCTCGTCTTTTTTCAGCACACCCATAGCGGACTCATCAAGGTCCGCATAGCCGTCTCTGACGATCGCCGTCTGGGTCAGTGTCCAGATGGCGGTCTCGACCGCTCTTGTCCTTTCCTCTCCGTGCATCCTCAGCCATCTTCCTCCATCGGTATAGAAAGCTCCATTCCGGGCGGGAATGAGGCAGGCGATCCCCATCGAGATGGGCATGGCGCCCAGGAGCATGAGGAACATGCTGTCCTGTATGATTCCAAAGGGAAGGACAGCGGCTCCGAAAAGAAGGGACGCCAGAGGACCACCCAGGAGGACCCGTCCGAACCGCCTGAAATTCTCCGGGTCTTCCGTCGCAGGCAGGGTCGCTCCTATGCCACCCCAAAAGGAGACATCCTTCTCGAGGAACGGGACGAT
>DATISI010000034.1:0-2449 GCA_035581745.1 Clostridiaceae bacterium | reverse complement strand
TCATTTCATTCTCCTATTCTCTAATCATCTTACTTCGAAGACAACAGCTGTGTTTTTTCCACAGAGTTCAGTCAGACTGAACTCCAGACCATCGACGCCCAGAATATGGTCGGACACCGTTCCCACGATGATGTTCAGTCTGTCGAACGTCATGTTGAATCCCGTGATCACCATATTCCCCTCCTCATCGTAGGAAAGGCTCTCCCCTTCCCTGAGTTCCGTCTGGACCCCGGCTCCGAGAGAGCTGTATGTCGTCTTGTAAGCATGGATGTCACCGTTCCGGATCTCGAATTCATCCTTCACCGGAGTCTTGTTCACGGAGTGGACGAATTCCACCCAAAAGCGGAAGCCTTCATCCACAGGCCAGGAGGCATAAACCTCTTTCGTATCAGCGTCGTAAAGGACCAGCTCTTCTCTTCCGAACCCGGAAAAGAAAAGGGAGGTCCCCAGCACCACAGAAATCACAATCAGTGCTGAAAGGAACCACCTCTTCCTGGTCATCTTACTTGATCGCACCTATCTCCTTGAAATACTTCAGGGCGCCTGGGTGGAACGGTATGGAGATTCCTTCGACCGCATAAGTCGTGTTGATCTCCTTGCCTTTCGCATGCGACTGTGCCAGTGCGGCCTGATTGTCAAACATGGCCTTGGTGATCTTATAGACCGTGTCCTCGTCGACCGTGTCCTTCACGATGAAGGTCGCCTTGACTGCGAGGGTGGTCACATCTTCATCCACGCCGGTGTAGGTTCCACCAGGGATGACGAATTCTGTGTAGAAAGGATGTGCTGCCATTAGGGAAGCTGCCTTGTCCGGCTCAACGCCGAGGATGGTGATCTCTCTTGAAGTCACAAGGTCCATGATCGCTGTTGTCGGTGCACCCGCTGTCGCGAAGAACGCATCGATCTTGCCATCCTTGAACGCATCCGCGGAAGCGCCAAAGCTCAGATTCTGCTTCTCGATGTCATCGAAAGTGATGCCATAGCCTGCAAGGATCTGCTTCGCGTTGAACTCGACTCCTGATCCTGCGTCACCGATGGAGACTCTCTTACCCTTGAGGTCTGCTATGGAGGTGATTCCTGCATCAGGATTCGCCACGATCTGGACGACTTCCGCATAGACTGCAGACATCGCCGAGAATCCTTCTACCTTTCCATCCGCTTCAAAAAGGTCTGTGCCATTGAAGGCATAATCCATGACGTCATTCTGTACAATCGCCATCTCGACCTCACCGGCCTCGATGAGCTGGATGTTCGCTTTGGAAGCACCAGTCGACTGGATATTGAAAGTCACTCCGGCTTTCTCTCCGATCACCTGTCCGAACGCTGTACCAAAGGCATAATAGGTTCCTGTGTTTCCACCTGTAGCCAGCCTTACTGATGTCTTGGCTGCCCCTGTGGATGATCCGCATGCTGAAAGCAGCATGACTGCGGAAAGCACGGCTCCTATGATAAAGTTCTTCTTCATTATTCCTTCCTCCTCAATCTACAATAATTTCTTTTACTGGATATGATATTTGAATTGTATAAGATTTGCCGCCATGATGTCAAGAGAAAAACAGGCTTAAATGAAGTTTTAATTATCATTTCTTGCATAAGTATATTTCATGCATGTTTATTCTTTTCTTTCATCACCCTTCACTATCGATATTTTCCTTTAATCGCAACACTTGTAGCGGTTTCTCAAAGAAAGTTGTTCCAAACCCTGACAATCCATTCTAGAACTTGTGATATTTTCAATTTGAATTATTGCATTTTGCAAGGAAAGCACCCGATTGATGCCTCTTTCCCCCAGAAACGTGCCGGATATGCAGGACTTTGCTTCATGTTCATGGTTTCGGACAGCGGAAACCCCTCTCGATCCACCCTTTCCTGCATCATCATGCGTGAACTTCACATCCGGGAAATCGAAGATTCCATGAGCTTCCTGTTCGCAGCAGATTAGCTTCCCCCCCTATCTTCCAGGCTTGAATTAGCCCCAAAGGAATGAAGCACGGAAACCCTGCCTGTCGGTTTCCGTGCTTCCCTATCCTATATTTCAATCTGATTTTTCTCTCAAACCTGTCTTCGTTAAAACCTGTCTTCTTTAAAACTTGTCTTATTCAAACCGGTCTTATTCAAACCAGTCTTCTTCAACGCTTCTACCAGAGGACGATCCTGTAGTAGGCGCGTGCAGTCACTTTATAGATGAGGGTATAGACCAGTCCGAAGACCAGCGCGGTCACAAGGATCGTCACGTTGATGACATTGGGGTCCACCCGGATGCCCGTCGTGATAAGGTTGTAGATCATCTTCCTCGCGAAGACCAGATGGACGATCGCGGTCACCAGCGGAAGGAAGAAGACGATCAGGATCTGCTTGTTGATGGTCCGTTTCGTCTCGGAATTGCTAAGCCCCACCTTCTGGAGGATCTGGAACCTTTCCCTGTCCTCCTCGCCTTCAGAGATCTGCT
>DATISI010000033.1:0-6326 GCA_035581745.1 Clostridiaceae bacterium | reverse complement strand
TTACGGATGGAAAGGACGTCCTCAGCCTTCCTGATGAAGGAAGCGGCGACAAAGTCCACACCCATCTCCACGCCGAACTTCAGGTCATTGATATCCCTTTCCGTGAGGGCGGGCAGCTGGGTCTTGATCCCAGGCAGGTTGACACCCTTGTGGTTGGAGATGTATCCCGTGTTGAGCACCCTGCAGTTGATGCGGTTGCCCGTCACCCGGAGGACCTCAAGTTCGATCAGGCCGTCATCGATGAGGATCCTGTTTCCAGGTACCACATCTTCAGCCAGATGGTCATAGGTCACAGAGAACGCGGTCTCGTCTCCTATGATCTCTTCTCCCGCAACGACATCGACGAGGCTTCCCTCGACCAGCGTCACTACAGGTTCCTTGAAGTTATGGGTCCTGATTTCCGGCCCCTTCGTATCCAGAAGGATGGCGACGGTACGTCCCAGCTCATTCGCGATGTTCCGCACACGTTCCATCTTCACTTTGTGGGTCGGATGGTCTCCATGTGAGAAATTATGCCTCGATGTGTTCATTCCTGCGAGGATCAGTTTCCTGATAACCTCTTCACTCTCAGATGTTGGTCCGATGGTACATACGATTTTCGTTTTTCTCATAACACACACTTTCTCCTAAGTTTTATTTAGTTGTCTATGACATGTCCATGGCGATCTGGTACAGGGACTCGTTGAAGACACGCTTGATGGCAAGCGCTTCATAGATGTCCATGTCGATGATCTCGTTGTTCTTGATTCCGATGACCCTTGCGGTCTTCTCCTCAAGCAGAAGCTCCACGGCACGGTGTCCCATCCTTGCGGCAAGGACTCTGTCGAACGCCGTTGGCATTCCACCCCTCTGGATATGACCAAGGACTGTCGCTCTGGTCTCGATTCCGGAAATCTCCTCGATGTCCTTCGCGAGCTCGTAGGCTCCGCCTACGCCCTCTGCGACAACCACGAGGTTGTGGTTCTTCTTCTTTTTCCTGCCTTCCATGACCGTCTTGATGGTCTCTTCCTTGCTCATCTTCTTTTCAGGCACAAGAATCGTTGTCGCTCCACCGGCAAGACCGGAATAGAGTGCAAGGTCCCCGCAGTCCCTGCCCATGACTTCCACAACGGAAACCCTCTGGTGGGACGCCGAAGTGTCCCTCAGCTTGTTGATCGCGTCGATGATGGTGTTCTGTGCCGTGTCGAACCCGATGGTATAGTCTGTGTAGGCCAAATCATTGTCGATGGTCCCCGGAATACCGATGGTCTTGATTCCAAGGTCCGCAAGACCTCTGGCGCCCATGAAGGATCCGTCACCGCCGATGACGATCAGTCCGTCGATACCATAGATGCTGAGCAGCTTCGCAGCCTTCTCACGCACTTCCGGCTGCTTGAACTCCGGACATCTTGCTGTCTTCAGGATGGTCCCACCCTTCTGGATGATGTCGGAAACCGACCTTCTGTCCATGGCGTGGATCTCGCCGTTGATCAGGCCCTCATAGCCCATATGGATGCCGTATACTTCCAGGTCATTGACGATTGCAGTTCTTACCACGGCTCGGATGCACGCATTCATTCCCGGAGCGTCTCCTCCGCTTGTCAGGATCGCGATCTTTCTCAAAATTTTATCCTCCTAAAACATCATGGTTTCTCCAAGTCCCTTAGGAATCCCGGGAACCTCTGATGGCTTTTCTTATTCTTGTTTGCCTCTATATTGTATCTCCAAATGGCTTTATTTTCAATGTCACGGAGGGCTGGAAACCGGTCTCATACGGATTGACCCGGAATTTTCCCAGGCCGATTTCCTTTAAGCCGCAACTGAAAACGTCTACGCGCTACTTCTCTACCACCTTGACATTGGCCTCCCCAAGCTTCGTCCGGAGCATGGTCATGACTTCCGATTCCACATCCACCCACAGCTCCTTCGCCAGCTTCATTGTTTCCCTGGAGCCTTCCGTCACGACAATGACGGGCGTCTCTCAATGGAAGGTCTTGAACACAGGCTTCAGCGCCTTCACGATCTGCTGGGCTTCATCAATATCCTTGAATCTCAGATAGAGTTTCCTCGTCACAGTCTTCCTCAGCGGTCCGATGTCCTCGAGGATGATCTTCGGATTCTCCTCTTCCTTGATGGAGAGCCTTCCTCTGATCAGCACGATGGCATCCTCTTTAAGGTGCTCCACCAGCTTCTCGTAGGATTTCGGGAAGATGATCGCTTCCACGACCCCCGTCAGGTCCTCGAAATTCAGGAAAGCCATCATCGCCGAGTTCCTCGTGATCTTCCTCGAGATGTTCCGGATGAGCCCGCCAAGGACCACCCGGTCGCCATCCTTCAGGCGCCTGTCGTTCATGATGCTTTCGGTGTAGATGGTGGCCTCGTCCCGGATGTCATCCAGGAGGATGTCGCTTCCTTCCGTGATCTCCGAGACTGATGTGCTGGACATGGTCCTGATCAGCTCGGTGTATTCGTCTAAGGGATGCCCCGTGAGGTACATCCCCGTCATCTCTTTCTCCATGGCCAGAAGGTCGTTCTTGTCGAACTCCGTGAGGTCAGGGAACTCGATATGGTTTGAGGTGTCCTCCTCCATGATGTCCCCGAACAGGGAGACCTGTCCTTCGATGGTCCGCTTCCTGTTCTGGGTGAACCCGTCCAGGATCCTTTCATAGATCGCGAGCATCTGCGCACGGTTGCCTTTAAGCCTGTCGAAGGCTCCGGCCCGGATGAGCGCTTCCAGGGCACGCTTGTTCATCGTCCCCTGCTCCACGTTCTCCGCGAAATCCATGAAGCTCTTGAAGTCCCCGCGTAATCCCCTTACCCTGACAAAGGACTCCACCATCTTCTGGCCGACGCCCTTGATGGCGCCGAGGCCGAAGCGGATCGTGTTGTCCTTGACCGTGAACTTGAACTCCGATTCATTGATGTCCGGAGGCAGCACGCTGATTCCCGATTCCCGCGCAAAGCGGATATAGGAGGCGCACTTCTCGCTGTTCCCGAGGAAAGAGTTCAGCATGGCGGCCATGAACTCCTGCGGATAGAACCGCATGAGGTAGGCCGTCTGGTAGCCGATGACGGCGTAAGCCGCGGCATGGGCCTTGTTGAAGGCATAGCTCGCGAAGTCCGCCATCTGGTTGAAGATCTTGTTCGCAGCGTCCGCGGAGATTCCCCGCCTGACGCATCCTTCGACGATGACATTTCCTGCCTCGTCATCGAGACCGTAGATGAAGCTCCGCCTCTCCTCTTCCATGACATCGTGCTTCTTCTTGGACATCGCACGCCTCACGAGGTCGCTTCGCCCAAGGGAGTAGCCAGCAAGGTCACGCACGATCTGCATGACCTGCTCCTGGTAGATGATGACGCCGTAAGTGACGGAAAGGATGGGCTCAAGTTCCGGACAGAGATAAGTGACCTTCTCCGGATTCTTCTTGTTCTCGATGTAGCGCGGGATCTCCGCCATCGGACCCGGCCTGTACAGGGAGATTCCCGCGATGATGTCCTCGAAGCTGTCCGGCTTCAGTTCCTTCATGAAGCTCGTCATCCCTGAGGATTCCAGCTGGAACACCCCAAGGGTCTTCCCTTCCCCGATCATCGTGTAGACTTCAGGGTCTTTCAGGTCCAGCGTATCGATGTCGACCGTGATGCCCCGGTTCGCCTGTACCATCTCCATGGTGTCGCGCATGACGGTGAGCGTCCGAAGTCCGAGGAAGTCCATCTTTAATAATCCGAGCTCCTCCAGGGTGTTCATGGTGAACTGCGTGACCACCATGTCCTCGTACTTCTGGAGCGGCACGTAGTTCACGAGAGGCTTCTCCGAGATGACGACGCCTGCGGCATGGGTGCTGGCGTGGCGCGCAAGGCCCTCGAGCTTCCTCGAGATGTCGATGAGCTCCATCACCCTTCCGTCGTCCTCATAGGTCTTCCTGAGCTCGTGGTTCATCTCCAGCGCCTTGTCGATGGTGATGCCGAGGACAGTCGGAATCATCTTCGCGATCCTGTCCACCTCACCATAGGTATAGTTCATAGCCCTTCCTACATCCCGGATGCATGCCCTTGCGGCCATGGTCCCGAAGGTGATGATCTGGGCCACATTGTCCTTCCCGTACTTCTCCACCACATAGTCGATGACCTCGCCCCTGCGTTCATAGCAGAAGTCGGAGTCGATATCTGGCATGGAGATCCTCTCCGGGTTCAGGAACCTTTCGAAGAGGAGGTTGTACTGGATCGGGTCGATCTTCGTGATGTTCAGGCAGTAGGACACGACGGAGCCCGCCGCGCTTCCACGCCCTGCCCCTGTCGCGATATGGTTCTCGTTCGCGAAGAAGATGAAGTCCCAGACGATGAGGAAGTAGTCCACATAGCCCATGTCCTTCATGACCTGAAGCTCGTAGTTGACGCGCGTAAGGAGTTTCCTCTCCTCCTCGTCCTCGGTCTTCATGATCTCTTCCGGGTCGATGATCGTTCCCCTGAACCTCGCGAAGGTGTCGTACTTCTGCACCATCCCTCTGTAGGTCTGCTGACGCAGATAGAGGAAATGGTCCACCTCGTCAGGAAGCGGGAACCTTGGAAGCTTGGACACATTGAACTCGTACTGGAAATCGCAGGATTCCGCAATCTTCACCGTGTTCTCCAAAGCTTCTGGCACGTGCTGGAAGAGCTCGTACATCTCCTCCGGGGACTTCAGATAGAACTCCGAGGAAGGATAGCGCATCCTGTTCTCCTCTTCCACCGTCTTTCCCGTCTGGATGCAGAGGAGGATGTCATGGGCACGGGAGTCCTCCTTCTCCATGTAGTGGACATCGTTTGTCGCGACAAGCGGGATGTCCAGCTCCTTCGCGAGCTCGATGTTCAGCCGGTTGACCTTCTTCTGTTCCTTCAGGCCGTGGTCCTGGAGCTCCAGGTAGAAGCCTTCCTTGAAGGTCTCCTTGTAGAAGATTGCGGCTTCCCTCGCCTTCTTGGGATTGTCCAGGTTGAAGTTCTCCTGGACTTCTCCTCCGAGGCAGGCGGAAAGACAAATAAGCCCATCGGCGTGGGCCTTCAGGAATTCATGGTCCACCCTGGGCTTGTAGTAGAATCCGCGGAGGGACCCCTCCGTGACGATCTTCATCAGGTTCTGGTACCCCGTCTCGTTCTTGACGAGGAGCACCAGATGGTGGGTCGAATTCTCCGGGTCGGTGTTCTTCTGGTCCATGGACTTGGCCGCGACATAGATCTCGCAGCCGATGATGGGCTTCAGCCCGGCACGGCAGGCTTCCTTGTAGAAATCCACCGTCCCGTACATCGCGCCATGGTCGGTGATGGCGATATGCTTCATCCCGAGCTCCTTGGCCCTTGCCACCATCTTCTTTATCATCCCCGAGCCGTCCAGAAGGCTGTACTCGGTATGCAGGTGAAGATGGCAGAAATCTCTTTTCTCATTCTCAAAATTCATATGCACCTCGGGCCAGGACCCCTCCTGCAACGCAGGCCATCCCGGCCATGGAAGATTTATTCAAGCTACGCAATGAAGTCGCTGGCCGCGGACTTCTCGATCTGTGGCTTCAGGTTCTTCAGCACATACTCCACATGGTAGTAGCTGTCCTGGTAGATGTCCATGTCCTCTTTCGACTCGAACTGGGTGATGAGGCAGATGTCGTAGCTCCTCGGGGTGAACAGGGTGTCCTTCCCTACGGTGATCTTCTTCAGTTCCGGGATCTTCCCCTCCATGGAGAGCAGGAGCTCCTTGACCTTGTCCATATTCTCGTTGCTGTTGTCCTTGAGCTTGAACATGACGACGTGATAAAACATTTGACATTCCTCCTATGGCTGATCCTTCAGCCATTTATTCTTTCTTTTCTATGTTTCTTCCATTCCTGTATCCTTGGTTCTACTAAGTCTATGTGTCTCCCCGTTGCTCCGGGGTGTGGAGGGCGTTGAGGTTTCCTACGGCGACGAGGTCGCCCATGGCCCTCAGGGCGATATCCACCTTGGAGTAGGTCTTCGCGCTCTGGATGATCGTGATCTCCAGGGTGAAGGGGGTATCCACTTCCAAAGGCTTCAGGAAGTTCAGGGATACGCTGTCCAGTGTGCAGCTGTAGAAGCGGTTCTCCAGGATGCTCAGGCTGGTCTTCACCATCAGCATGGAGAGGATGCTCCTCGAGGCGTTTCCGAGGGAATCGAGGAGGTCCGTCGTGACCTTCCCGTCATAGAAGAAGTGTCCCTTCTCCTTCCTTAGCGTCAGCCCCTTCAGCACCCTGTCCTCCAGGGTGTCCGATTCCAGAGGCATGAGATGACGCTCCTGAAGGGCCTTCAGGATGTCGGTACGGGTGACCACTCCGACGAGGATGTCCCCTTCCGTGATCGGGCAGAGG
>DATISI010000032.1:0-3439 GCA_035581745.1 Clostridiaceae bacterium | reverse complement strand
ATGGAGACCATCGCGGAATACATCGATTATGCCGTGACACACAGGGAAGAAGACCTCACAGAACTCAAGCACAAGGTTTGGGATATGTGCAAGAGGTACCCGCTCTACTAATATTTTCAAGTGAATTTCATGACTAATATTTAACAATGACATGGAATTACGCAAAAATATTAACATTAATTCGATTATGTTCCTCAGCCCTGCATCAAGTGATTGATGCGGGGCTTATTCATTGCGGAATCCGTAATTGGTTGGCTGTTCAATTAATTGACCGCAATTGGTTGACGGTGCTGTGAATAAATAGTAAAATTAGACCATATGAAATCAGATAAAACTGGTCAGGATTAAAGGAGAGTAAAGATGTCAGAGATATTGAAGATTAGCGGACTCAGTGCCAGGGTAGACGAGAAAGAGATACTCAAAGGTTTGAACCTCAGCATCAACCAGGGAGAAGTACATGTCATCATGGGACCGAACGGGGCCGGGAAATCCACCCTCGCAGGCGTGGTCATGGGAAATCCGAGATATGAAGTCACAGAAGGCTCCATCAGCTTCCAGGGTGAGGACATCACAGCAATGCCAGTGAATGAGCGGGCGGTCAAGGGGATATTCCTTTCCTTCCAGGCACCTCAGGAGATTCCCGGAATAACCGTAGAGAACTTCCTTAGGACAGCAAAGGCACAGATCACAGGTCAGCCCGTGAAGGCCATCGCCTTCAAGAAAGAGCTGAAGGCGAAGATGAAGGAGCTTGACATCGACAGGAGTTATGGTGAAAGATACCTGAACCATGGTTTCTCCGGTGGAGAGAAGAAGAAGAATGAAATCCTTCAGATGTCCATCCTGAACCCCAAGCTGGCCATCCTCGATGAGACAGACTCAGGTCTGGACGTCGATGCGGTCAGAATCGTTGCAGAAGGCGTGAACAAGTTCAAGAATGAGAACAATTCCATCCTTGTCATCACCCATCTCAACAAGATCCTGGATTACCTGCAGCCAGATGTCGTACATATCATGATCGATGGAAAGATAGTAGCCACAGGGGACATGACCCTGGCAAAAGAGATCGAGAAGGAAGGCTACGACAAATACAAGCAGGCTGAAAGAGGTGATACCGAGTGGAAAAAAGAAATAAAACTTATATAGAAGAACCAGAAAGAGGCATTTACGACGTCAAGAACGAGTTCACATACAACTACAAGTCCAAAGCGGGTCTGACGGAGGAAATCATCAGGGATATCTCCGCAAAGAAGAATGAACCTCAATGGATGCTGGACTTTAGACTGAAGTCCCTGGAGATCTACCATAAGCTGGATGTCCCTACCTGGGGACCGGATATCTCCGACCTTGACATCGACAACATCGTCACCTATGTCAGGCCGAACTCCGAAATGAAGACGGACTGGGCTGACGTCCCAGAAGACATCAAGAAGACCTTCGACCTTCTGGGCATCCCGGAAGCCGAGAAGAAATCCCTCGCGGGTGTCGGCGCACAGTATGATTCAGAGGTAGTCTACCACTCCATCAGGGAAGAGCTCGTCGCGCAGGGCGTTGTCTATACAGACATCGAGACCGCGCTGAGAGACTATGAGGATATCGTCAAGAAGTATTTCATGACGCTTATCCCTCCAACGGACCACAAATTCGCTGCGCTGCATGGCGCGGTATGGTCCGGCGGATCCTTCGTGTATGTACCTGAAGGGGTTCAGCTGGACATCCCGCTGCAGTCCTATTTCAGGCTGAACGCACCAGGCGCAGGACAGTTCGAGCATACGCTGATCATCATCGAGAAGGGCGCGAAGTGCCACTTCATCGAGGGATGCTCCGCACCGAAATATTCCGTGAACAACCTTCATGCCGGAGCCGTCGAGCTCTTCGTGAAGGAAGATGCCATGCTTAGATATTCAACGATCGAGAACTGGTCGAAGAACATGTACAACCTCAATACCAAGCGTTCCCTGGTCGACAAGAACGGCAGGATCGAATGGATTTCCGGGTCCTTCGGGTCAAAGGTATCCATGCTCTATCCGATGAGCATCCTGAGGGGTGAAGGTGCGAGTGCGGAATTCACCGGCGTCACTTTCGCAGGAAGGGGACAAGTCCTGGACACAGGCTGCAAGGTCGTCCATGCGGCGCCGAACACCACGTCCAATGTCAACTCCAAGTCCATCTCCAAGTCAGGCGGACAGGCCATCTACAGGGGCCTCCTCAAAGTCTCGCCTAACGCATATGGCGTGAAGTCCACCGTAACCTGTGAATCCCTGATGCTGGACAACGAGTCCAGGTCAGACACGATTCCGGTCATCGATATCGAGAATGATGATGTGGATATGGGACATGAGGCAAAGATCGGAAGGATCTCCGAGGAAGCCATCTTCTATCTCATGAGCAGAGGAATCACAGAATCTGAAGCGAAAGCCATGATTGTAAGAGGTTTCGTAGAACCGATCTCCAAGGAGCTTCCGTTGGAATACGCCGTAGAGATGAACAATCTCATCACCATTGAACTCGAAGGAACGATAGGATAAGGGGTGGAATAATGAGTATAGTAAAAGAGACTTATAATGTTTTGCCCAGAATCACGTTCAGATGGGTCAAAGCCAACCAGCTCGAGCTGGATGCCCTGGAAGTGGATTCTTCCAAGGGATATACCTATGAAGAGATAGACTCGGAAATGCCTGTGAAGCGACTCACCAATGAGGACCTTCCGCTTTCGGAATCCTTTATCGGAGTCAATGAGAAGATGGTGAAGCTTGCAGACCGCTGCAGCAATGCGGGGCTGTACATCGAGCTTGCCGAGAATGAGACTGGTAAGATGCACATCTCCCACAAGCTGGGAGAGGGCAATGATACACTGATCGAAAAGAATGTCATCGTGCTGAGCAAAGGAAGCCGCCTTGACCTTGTCATGGACTACAGTTCAGACGATGCTGTGACCTTCTCGAACATCCTGAACAAGGTGAGGATCGCAGAGGGTGCGGAGCTCAATATCGTCAAGATCCAGAGACTCAACGCACAGTCCAGACACATGGAATCCAGATATACCACGATTGCCGAAAAAGGCAAGGTGAACTATATCTCCATCGAGATCGGTGGCAAGGAAGCCCTCGTGAACTATATGACGGACCTCAACGGAGATGAGTCGGAAGGACATGTCAAGAACGTCTACCTTGGATTCGGAGAACGGATCCTCGACCTTTCCCACCACATGAACCACATCGGCAAGAAGACCGTGTCAGACATGATCTTCAAGGGCGCGCTGAAGGACCAGGCGAAGAAGGTCTTCAGAGGCACACTTGACTTCAAGAAGGGGTCGACACATTCCACAGGAAACGAGGAAGAGTTCGTTGTCCTCCTGAGCCCGAAGGTGAAATCCTTCGCGGTTCCGCTTCTCCTCTGCAGAGAGGATGACGTCATCGGAAACCATGCAGCGAGTGCCGGA